>NZ_JBANBK010000050.1:0-62947 GCF_053572325.1 Bradyrhizobium sp. UFLA05-112
GTGAGTATGCCTGTCCATAAGGACAGTTCTCAACACAACGGTCCACCTGACAAGGCGGCCCCCAGCGGAGGATTACTCTTCAGATCACATTTGGCATGATCTCGTGCGGCGACGCCACGCACGCCTACATCGCCTCTTTCAGCGTCAACCGCGCCGTGAAGGGCACGCTGGCCTTGCCGACCAGCGCCATGCCTTCGACCTCCGCGCCGCCGGCGAAATAGCCGCCGGAGAAACCGCAGGTGACCTCCCTGCCCCCGAACGCCAGCGATTTGCCGAGCGCCTCAGTGTGCTGATTGACCGTCATGTCGCCGCGCCACTTGCCGTTCCGGAAGGTGTAGTGGCCGGTGTAGTAGAAATAGCTGTCGCCACCCATGATGCGCCCGTCGCAGAGCACGGCAACGCCCTTGGCCTGGCCGCGTTTGCCGTCGCGCATCTCGATCTCGAACATATAGAGGCCGTTGACGACCCCGGTGTGATCGTCGGCCGTTTCCGGCCCAGGCTCGGCCGCCATCAGCCTATCCCCCTTTTTCGTTGGCCTTCGTCACTTCGGCACGTTGCGCTCGAGGTCGTCGAGCCAGGCGGCTGCGCTGGAGTCGGACGGCGCGCGCCAGTCGCCGCGCGGCGAGAGCGAGCCGCCGGCCGAGACCTTTGGACCGTTGGGCATCGCAGAACGCTTGAATTGGCTGAAGGCAAAGAACCGTCGCAAGAACACCTCGAGCCAGTGGCGGATGTCGGCCAGCGCGTAGGCCTTGCGCCGATCGCTCGGAAACGCCGGCGGCCACTCGCCCCCGGCAACATCCTTCCACGCATGCAACGATAGGAAGGCGATCTTGGACGGACGGAATCCGTAGCGCAGCGTATAGAACAGGTTGAAATCCTGCAGCTCGTACGGTCCGATCGCGGCCTCCGTGCTCTGTGGCTTCTCGCCCGGCTTGACCGGAACGAGTTCCGGCGAGATTTCGGCGGCGAGGATCGATCCCAGCGTTCGGTTGACATCATCGCTGAACTGCTTCGAGGCGATCACCCAGCGGATCAGATGCTGGATCAGCGTTTTTGGCACGCCGGCATTGACGTTGTAATGCGCCATCTGGTCGCCGACGCCATAGGTGCACCAGCCAAGCGCGAGTTCCGACAGATCGCCCGTGCCGATGACGATGCCGCCGTGATGGTTGGCGAGGCGGAACAGGTAGTCGGTGCGCAGGCCCGCCTGCACGTTCTCGAAGGTGACGTCGTAGACTTTCTCGCCCTTGCCGAAGGGATGGCCGATGTCCCTGAGCATCTGCGTCGCCGTGGTGCGAATGTCGAGTTCCTGCCAAGTCGTATGCAGCGCTTTCATCAGCGCAAGCGCGTTTGTCTTGCTCTCGCTGCCGGTGGCAAAGCCCGGCATGGTGTAGGCGAGGATGTTTTCACGCGGCAGACCAAGCAGGTCGATCGCCTTGGCGGCGACGATCAAGGCGTGAGTGGAATCAAGCCCGCCCGACACCCCGATGACGACGCGTTTCGTCCCCGTCGCACGCATCCGCTGCACGAGGCCAGCAACCTGGATGTTGTAGGCCTCATAGCAGTCCTGCTCGAGCAGATGTTCGTCGCTCGGAACGAAGGGAAAGCGTTCGACGTTGCGCAGGAAGCCGATATCGACGACCGGCGGCTTCAAGGCAAAGGCGATCTTGCGGTAGCTTGCCTCGCGCTGACGACGATTGTCGTCGAACGTTCCCATCAGCGAACGCTCCTGCCGCAGCAGGTCGAGATCGACGTCGGCGGTCGTGATCTGTCCGCCCTGCCGAAACCGCTCGCCCTCGCCCAGCAGCACGCCGTTCTCGTAGATCGAGGTCTGGCCGTCCCAGGCCAGATCGGTCGTCGACTCCCCGGCACCCGCGGCGGCATAGACATAAGCGGCAAGGCAGCGCGCGGAGGTCGATTGGCAGAGCAGCGCGCGCGACCGTGCGCGGCCGATCGTGATCGGACTGCCGGAGAGGTTGATCAGCACGCTCGCACCAGCCAGCGCCAGCTCTGAGGCGGGCGTCACCGGGATCCACATGTCCTCGCATATCTCGACGCCGATGGTCAGGCCCGTGACGTCCTCCGCCGCAAACAGCAGGTCGACACCGAACGGCGCGCTTAGGTCGCCAACCGCGATCTCCTCGCCCAGGATCCCTGCCCCTGAGGCAAAGTGACGGCCTTCGTAGAACTCGCGATAGGTCGGCAGGTAAGTCTTCGGAACGACGCCCAGAATGCCGCCGCGATGGATGACGACCGCGCAATTGTAGATGCGCGCGCCATGGCGCAGCGGCGCGCCGACGATCAGCACGGTCATCAGGGCGGACGATGCCTCGACGATCGCTTCAAGGCCGCGCTCGACCGCATCGAGCAGCGGGTCCTGCATGACGAGGTCTTCGATCGCATAGCCGGATAGGCACAGTTCAGGGAACACGGCGACCGCCACCGACTGCTCGTGGCATGCGCCCGCCGCCGCGACGATCGCCGTCGCATTGGCGGCCGGATCGGCCACATGCGAGGTGGTGACGCAGGCGGCCACGCGCGCAAATCCGTGGGCGTAGATCGAGTGAAAGCTCATGGCGCGCGGGACCTTTTTGTTCAGTTGCGAACCATTCTTAGCCGATTGACGCGGATCAATGCACGCAATTCCCGATCATGCATAACGGTCCTGCTAAATATTCTCCCTACTCCACTTCCGGCCGCTGCACCCCATGGCTGCCGCGGCCGTTCCTTTTAGTGGAATGGCGCAGATCCCTATCGGGAGCGTTCGGCCCGCAGCGTCTCGAACAAAGCGACGATGGCCTCGACCTGATGGCTGGCAAGCCGCGGGTTCGGCATGGACTGGTTCGGTCCGAGGTAGCGATGACCGGAGGTGAGAAGCTGCCTGATGTCGTCGCTGGAGAATGACGGCCGGCTCGCGAGGTCCGGGAAGCTCGGCGCCGGAACGCGCGACTCCGGCTGTTCGTTCGGCCTGTCGGACACCACATGGCAGTTGCCGCAGATCGAGCGCGCCAGCCCGCGCGCCTCGGCGAGTTGGTCGACGAAGAGCTGATCCGTGAACGGCGAGTTCGCCGGGACCTGAAGCGTGATGAAACCATATCCTTCGGCGCGGTGGCAGGCGTTGCAGCCATTGGTCAGATCGCCATAGGCCTTGGTGAAAGCCGCGGCGTCCTTGGCATCGATGGCACTGCGCAAGGCCTTTACCGCCGCGGCAGCCCGATCGGCGCGGCCCATGGGTTGCGCCACACGCCCGAGGCCGGCTTCGATCTGGTTGAGCTCATAGGTCGCAAGCGGCCAGTTGCCGAGGCGGCCAGCGGACCACAATTTGATGTGCTGGAACTGAAGCGCGGCCATCAGCTCGGACGCCGCTTTGTCGCCGCGCATGCCGTCGGCCTGTGCGAGCGCCTGCGAGAGCGAGGCAGTCAGCAGCGCGAGAGCAGCCAGAAGTGTGCTGAACCTCATGGAGCCTCCACGTCACACTCTAGGCTCCACGTCGGTCCAGCGGCTTTGACCGGGATCAAGACCGGCGTCGTCCGGTACGTCGCTCAGGCCCGGCGTGCGAGAACGCCACCACCGAGATCGGAACGTAGCCATTCGGTGATGCGCGGCCAGGCATGAGCATGGGTCCGCGCTCCCATGAACAGCCCAAGATGATCCGAGGGCTCCGATGCCGCCGCGATGAACATCGAGGGCGTGCCCACGAGATCGGCGATCGCCAGCGCCTGCGTCGCCGGTACGACGTTGTCGTCGAGCCCGGCGAGCAGGAAGATGGGCGCTCTCACATCCTTCAAATCGATTCGTCTGCCGAGCGCCACGAAGTCGCCCGCCGCGATCCGGTTCTCGCGGAAGATCCAGTTGACGATCTGAAGATAATAGCTGCCCGGCAGGTTGAGCGTCTCCTCGTTCCAACGATTGAAGCGCTCCAGGAGCTCGGGTCCGCCCTCCTCGGCCAAACTCCTTTGCAACGCCACCGCGATATCTTCCGCACTCGGTGACCTCGACCAGAAGCGCAGCATCTCCTCGCCGCTGACATTGCCGCCGCCGCGTGCCACGAGCTGGTCATAGACCAGTTCCGGCGCATTGCGCGCCAGGCGCGACAATGCCGACTCGATCGCGAGATCAACGGGGGCGCCGACCAGCACCAGGCGGCGCACCTTGTCCGGAAAGCGCGCGGCGTAGAGCAGCGACAGCCAGCCGCCCTGACATAGGCCGATGAGGTCGACCGGCGCGCCGATCTCGTCGATCGCGACATTGAGGTCGCCGAGATAGCTGTCGATCGAGAGATAACGCATCTCAGGCGACGCCGAGCGCCAGTCCGTGAGATAGACCCGATCGACCCCGCCTTCGAGCAGCGACTGCACAACGCTATGACCCGGCGCAAAATCGGCGATCAGCGCGCGATGCAGCGCATAGGGCGCGCAGACCAGCGCCGGCGGGCCGGTACGCTTCTTGGTACAGTCGCGCAGGCGCATGGTCGCGAGCTCCAGCGCGACCTGATTGGGCGTGGTCCAGGGCAGTTCCGTCTCACGCGGCTCGGGCGAGCTGCGCTCTACCCACCAGAACGCGGCGTTCATGGCGAGCTTGGCCGCTGCAAACGGCCACAGCAGCGGATCATCCGACCCGGGCTCGGATCCCGTCGAGGGCGGCGGTTTCTTGGTGCCTTGCGCCATTTCTAGAAGAACGCCTCGATGCTGACCACGGGAATGCCGAGCGCCTTGAAGCTCTGATGGGTGGCGGCGACCGAGCCGTCGAGATCGATGCCGCGGCAGGCATCCTCGATCACGGCAACCTCGAGCCCAGCCTTGCGGGCATCCTCCGCCGAAAAGCGGACGCAAAAATCCAGCGCCAGGCCCGCGACGAACACCGTCTTCAGCTCGCGCTCGCGCAAATAGCCGAGCAGCCCGGTTGGGGTCTTGTGGTCGTTCTCGAACAGCGCCGAATAGGAATCGATGCCGCGGCGAAATCCCTTGCGCACCACGAGGCTTGGCCGGTGGACCTCGAGGTCCCGGTGGAATTCGGCGCCGGCGGTGCCCTGCACGCAATGGGTCGGCCACAGCACCTGCGGACCGTAGTCGAGATCGATGGCCTCGAACGGCCGCTTATTGGGGTGGTTGGAGGCGAAGGAGACGTGATCGGCGGGGTGCCAATCCTGCGTCAGCACGACATTGGCGAACTTTTGGGCGACGCGATTGATGGCGGGCACAACTCTTTCGCCGCTCGGGACGGCCAGGGCCCCGCCGGTGCAAAAGTCGTTCTGGACGTCGATCACGAGCAGGACGTCCCGGTCGGATATCTTCATTGCTGGTCTCCACCCGGTCTTGCCTCAATGTCGATCTTCCGGCGCCGCTTCGCAACCGCCTACCGCGGGCGGAGTGCTGCCGGCGCAACGGTTCGCCCGCATCGACGTTGACGACATCATCAAGCCGCGGTGGTATGCGAATCTGACCGCGTAGCAATGGAGACAAAGGTTCCCGCGATCACCAATGGCGGTGGACGCGGCGACCGCGAGGACATGACCAGTCGGACCACAAGAGGTTGCGCTTTGCTCGCCGACATCGGCGGCACTAATTCGCGGTTCGCGCTGATGGAGGAGGACGGCCGGATCGGGCCGGTCGCCTACGCGCGGGTCGTCGACTTCCCGACCGTTCGCGACGCCATGGCCGACTTCCTCGCCCGTCAGGTCAATGGCCCGTGCGTCGGCACCGCGGTGCTCGCCGTCGCGGGACCCGTCGTGAACAACCGCTGCGTCATGACCAACAGTCCCTGGATCATCGATGGGAAGGAGCTCCGTGAGGGCTTTGGCCTCGACGCTGTTCACGTGCTCAACGATTTCGAGGTGCTAGCCTGGGCGCTGCCGGCCTTGCAACCGGCCGACCTGTTCCCGCTCGATGCCCAGACTGGCGCGGCTGGCGAGCCGCTGCTGGTGCTCGGACCCGGCACGGGCTTCGGCGTCTCCTGCCTCGTCGAGCGTCACGGCGCCCGGGTGGCCGTGATCACGGAAGCCGGTCACGCGACCCTGCCGGCTGAGACGGAGCGCGAGGAGCGCGTCATCGCCGCGATGCGACGGCGCATGGGCCATGTCGAGATCGAGCTGGGCGCGCTGTCCGGTGCGGGGCTGCAAAATCTCTACGAGGCGGTCGCCGAGGTCGATGGTGTAAAGGCTTCGCAACGCGACGCGGCAGCCATCACCACGGCCGCGCTCGACGGCAGCTGCGACCTCAGCCACACCGTGCTCGAGATGTTTTGCGCCATTCTCGGCTCAGTCGCCGGCAACCTGGCGGTGACGTTCGGTGCTCGCGGCGGCGTCTATATCGCCGGCGGCATCGTCCCGCGCTTCCCGAAATTCCTCGCTGCCTCCGCCTTCCGCGAGCGCTTTGAGGCCAAGGGACGTTTCCGGGATTACCTGCACCCCATTCCGACCAGCATCATCGTCAAGCCGGACGCCAGCTTTGCCGGCCTGAAGGCTTTTTGCGATCACAGTACGGCTTGAGCCTTCGCCCCACGACTGCGGTGTCAAGCGTGAAACGCCTCACGGCTTGCCGCCCCGGCCGTGTTAGGATCACGGGGTTTGAGGGCTCGGGGGGGACTTTTGTGAAAGACCTGATCCGGATCATTGCGATTTCGTTTGTCTTGATTGCCCCTGGTTTTGCGCAAAAGCTGGTCGATCCAGGGGCGGTTGCGCCGGAATACCGCGACGCCGCGGAGCATCGCCGCGCCGAGCAACTGAGGCAGCGTGCCTGCGCCCTCAAGGCGGACCAGGCCAAGATCCTGCTGCGCGACCGCGCCGCCTTTGTGCTGAAATGCATCGACGCGGCCGATGCGAGCAAATAGCCCGTCGCCCGCTAGCGGCGTTTGCCAAGCTCACCGCGCTTGCGGCCGAGCATGCCTGCCAACGTCATGAATGCAATCAGAACAGCCGTCAGACACGCCCATCCGCGCAACTGCGCGAGCGACCAGCCAAGCTCGGCCTGCGCGAAGTAGTCCAGCAGGATGGCGGCATAGCCGGCCACCCAGACGGCGACAATGATCGAAATGAAATCGAATTCGTCTTGCATTCGCGTATTCCAATGCCCTGCCGCTTAGCTATAGGCCCCGGCAGGCGAGAGCTCTGTGACCTCTTTCACAGCGGACGCGCGATCTACCATTGATCTCGCGCAAGGCAGGCGAGCCAATCCACAGCTGATTGCACCGGTCACGTCGCCGGACGCGAGTTCCTCCTTGCCCGCTGCCGTCGCTTGAACAACAATTCGCCCGTGGTGCGTGTGTACGATATGGGGGCGTGGCATGCGTAAGCTGGATGTGGGATTTGACTACCATCGCTATCACCGGTTGCTGACCGAGGCGGTGGACGAGGACAGGCGATTGGCGCTCATCGATCTCCTGATCGAGGAAAAGGCCAGGGATCAACTGGCCGCGCAGCGTGCCTCTGACCGGGCCGCGATGACGGCGCATACCATCGCCAAGGTGCTGCGAACGGGCCGCGACTAATCCCGGGCCACCAGCCCTGCCGGCCCGCCGCGGAGTCGGGTTTCGATTGCGATTCCGTTAAGGATGCCTAGCAATCCCGTATCAAACTTTCTGCGCTAGAGCTTTCCCCTACCTGATGCAATTCAGGATCAAAACAGGGGGAATTCACATGAGCATGCTTTCACTTGCTGAGATGCCGGCCCGCATTGAGGTCCGGTCGTTCGACAATGCCTTCAAGACCATCGTCTTCTTCTGCTGCATCGGTCTCGTCGCCTCGTTCAGCCTGATGGCGACCGGCATTGACCTGAGCGCCGGCTTGATGTGAGGACGAGACGCGTTGATTAGAGACGTTCTTTAGGTCAGTTTCACCGCAAGACATTGATCGAATGGCCGCCCCTCGGGCGGTCATTCTCGTTTTCGGCCCGCATGCAGCTCAGGAGCGCCGCGTTGCCTCCTCTGGGCCGACGAAGGCGAGTCCGATCCGGTTCTTCTGGATCCAGATCACCCGACAATCGTGGACCGAGGAGTCCTTGGCCATGACGAGGCGAAAACGCTGGGGAACGAAGGCGGGATTGTCGACGTCGATTGCCGCGCCGGCAGGCGAGATGTTGCGCACGACACAGCTCATCACCGAGCCGCCCGCGGAGACATAGGCCAGCTCTTCGATATCGATACGCGGATACTTTCGTTTGTCGTCCATGCGCGGTCTGCCTCGATCCAAGCCTAGCCGGACTGCCTAAACAAATTGCACGATCCTCGGGTTTCCCCAGCGTCTTTTCATTGTGCGATGCAATGGGGATGGCGGCTGGCGTGAAAGCCAATCACGCGCCCGCGTCGCGGGTTCCCGACAAGACCGCAGCTCGGCCACAGGTCGGGCGTGAATCGGTCGGCTTTTCTTCAAGTTCCCGTGACGAATTGGGCAGGCCGCGCCGCTGCGGCAGGATAGCCGGGCGCAGTGCCTTCCACCTACCCCAGGGCAAGGTTGCCCGGCTATTCGCCGCGAGCGGACGTCAGGCCGATCCGCTTTTCGAGGCGGCCGGTGCGCCGGGAAAAAGAGAATCGATGATCGCCTTGAGCTGGTCGATTGAAATCGGCTTGCGCAGGATCGGCCTGCGCCGGAGCAAGGACGGCAGCAATTCCGGTCCGTAACCCGTGGCGAACAGAAACGGTTTGCCGCGGCGCTCGATCAGGTCCGCGACGGGGTCGACGTAAAGCCCCATGAGATTGATGTCGAGAATGGCAAGATCGTATTGCGCCGTCATCGCGAAGGCGCTCGCGTCCTGAACATTGTCGGCCTCGGCCACAACATGGTGGCCAAGCTCCTCCACCATGTCGGCGATCATCATCCGGATCAACGCCTCGTCTTCGACCAGGAAAACGGAGAGTGCGCCCGTCGTCATATCAACCCCGCAGCGATCATTTGCAGCTAATCATAACTGCATCGCTGCGGGGATTCACGAGTTCGTGGCAGTCGAGCGCGACAAATCTTACTCAAACGCCGATCAATCCAGGCCGCGCTCGTGGCTGAGGCGCACCATTTCCTGGATGAACACTTCCTTCTGCTTGTCGTCCAGGCTCGAAAACAGCGGCTCGGCGGCATCGGCGACGTTGCGCTGGTCGGCCGCGCGGTCGATCAGGAACTGTGCCTCGTTGCGCATCTGCTCGATGATGTCGTCCGGCGGATCGCGCTTGGCGCGGGCAATCCGCAGATTGAGCCGCTCGGCACCATTATGCCCGAGGTAGTGCATGGCGCTGGAGAAACCGTACCAGTGCTTCTCCTGGTCAGGCGTGAGGTTCAGCTCGGTCTTGATGCGCTCGATATAGGAATCGCTGTTGGCGACGATCTGCTCGCCGGTGAGCTGCGGCGCGCCGTTCTGGGTGAGAACGGTGACGTCCTTTGTCGCATCCTTCGGTGCATCCTTGCCGGCCTTGGCGGTCTTGCTGCCCTTACCACTTTTGGCGTCCTTGGTGCCCTTGGCGTCGGCGCCCTTGTCGGCCCCCTGCTGCTTCGCGTCCTTGCTTGCGTCCTTGGCGGGCGGCGCCTGGTTGTTGTTGCCAACCCCGAGCACGCCGGTGAAGACACCGACCACGCCGCCAATCGCGCCGCCCAGCACGCCACCGACCGGGCCTGCAGCCTTGTTGCCGGCGGCCGCGCCCTCCTGAACTCCTTTGACCAGGCCCTGCGCATTGGCAACGCAAGCCGCGCCCAACAGCAATGCCACGACTGACCCGAGCGCGAACCATCGTCGCAGGCGAAGCCGCGCAGGCGGCGTCGGGTTGATCATTCTAGTCTCCATGTCGATCTGATTGGCTGCTCGGAGGGTGGAATCGCGGAAAGTCTGCCCGCCGGAACTCTAGCGTTTTCACGCCGCTCCGGTCCAGATCGAGGAGCGCCCCTCCACATCCGAAAAGTCTGTCCTGCGAACCGGTTAGTTCAGGGTTATTCGGAACTGCGGCGTAATTGCGCTCAAACGATCCTCGCCGATCCTGACCACAGTGTGCGTCGCAAAAGGATCAGTCCAGGTTCAACACCGCGACACATGCGCGACGCGGAGCTACTGAATTTTCGGACTCAACGTTAGTTCAAGAAACGCGCGCGTCGGATTTCTCGACAGACGCGATCAATTCTGATCTGATCGCGCTACCAATTCTCCGCGGCTCGCGTGACTGGCCACGCGAGGCGACGGCAAGAAAAACAAAACAACAAAAAGCAAAACAACGAACGCCAAAGCGAGGAAACGAGATGTCACGCAAGAAGCTTACGCGGCGACAATTTGTGGCCGCAACTGCCATGTCCTCCGCCGCCCTGATCACCGCGCCCTACGTGCGCGGCGCCTACGCCGCCGGCAAGCTCTCGATCGGCTTCTGGGACCACTGGGTGCCCGGCGCCAACGACAGCTCCAGAGCTCTCGTCAACGAGTGGGCAGCGAAGGAAAAGGTCGAAGTCTCCATCGACTACATCACCAGCAACAACAAGAAGATCGAGCTGACCGTTGCCGCCGAAGCGCAGGCCAAATCCGGTCACGACATTCTTCAGATGTACACCTGGTGGCCGCATGCTTATGCCGAGCAGCTGGAGCCCGTGAATGACGTCGTGGAGGCGGCGATCAAGCAGAACGGCGAGGTGAACGGCACCGTGAAATATCTCGGTCAGGCTGCCGGCAAATGGCTTGCCGTCCCCGCCACTCCGGGAAGCCAGATCAAGGGACCCTGCTCCCGCATCGATCTGATGAAGAAGCACGCCGGCATCGACGTTCAGGAGTTGTATCCGGCTGGCGGCCCACCGAAGGCAGACAGCTGGAACATGGATACCTTCCTGAAGGCGGCGGAAGCCTGCCAGAAGGCGGGCTTCGCATTCGGCATCGGTCTTGGCGAGACCACCGACAGCGTCGACACGGCGGGCGCCATCTTCCAGTCGTTCGGCGCCGAGCTCGTCAACTCCAAGGGCGACCTCACGGTGAAGACCGATCAGGTCCGCCAGGCGCTGGAATACTACAAAAAGCTGATCGCCTTCCTGCCGCCGGATGCGCCGTCCTGGGACGATGCCTCGAACAACAAATGGCTGATCTCGGGCCGCGGCGCGCTCATCATGAATCCGCCGAGCGCTTGGGCGGTTGCCAAGCGCGACGCGCCTCAAGTCGCCGAGCAATGCTGGACCCACGGTTTCCCGGCGGGTCCAAAGGGCCGCTTTGCGCCGTTCCTGCCGTATTTCTGGGGCCTTTGGAGCTTCTCCAAGAACAAGGAAGCGGCCAAGAGCCTGCTCACCTATCTGTCGCAGCCGTCATCGATCGAGAAATTCGTCGCGGCGAGCGGCGGCTATGACCTGCCGGCCTATGCCAACATGACGACGCTGAAGACCTGGGCCGAGGAAGGGCCGCCGAAGGGTACGCTCTATCATTATCCGAACCCCTACAACCATCAGACGCTGTCGATCGCGGCCTCTCCTGCGCCGCCGAAGATCGCCCAGCAGATCTATGCGCAGGCGACGCTGACCAAGATGGCGCTGCGCTTTGCGCAAGGGGAGAAGCTGGAGCAGTCGCTGGCCTGGGCCGAGGGCGAGTGCGAAGGCTTCATGCGAAGTTGAGCCGGGGTGTGCCACGGCGGTTCACGCCTCGCGCGTGGGCCGCCGGGCACCCCGCCATTCGCCGGACGTGATCAGATGAAGCCGACACGCGCGTGCCGGCTTCGACGTTGGACATCCTGCACGCAAGCTTGACCCAAGGAAGTTTGACCCGGGGAAACTGACATGGCCGATGTCGTCGTTGAGCACGGTCGCGTCGCGGGCACCGCGAACGCACGAAAACGGACGAGCCTGCACAACGCGTTGGGGCGAAAATCGACCGTAGCGTTCTTCCTGACGCTGCCGCTGATCCTCCTGATCGCGCTGCTCGTGCTCTACCCTGCCCTCTTCTCGATCCACCTCGCGACGCTGAACAAGTCGATGCAGAAGTTCGTCGGCTTCGGCAACTTCACCTTCCTGTTCAAGCGCGAAACGTTCTGGATGGTGGTCAAGCAGTCCTGCATCTTCGCGATCACCGCCGTGATCTTCAAGGCGCTGATCGGCTTCATCGTCGCGCATTTCGTGCACAATATTCCGGCCAAGGGCCAGCGCAAATGGCGCGGCATGCTGCTGGTGCCCTGGGTCATTCCGCCGGCGATGAGCACGCTGGCCTGGCTCTGGCTGTTCGATCCCTCCTATAGCGCATTCAACTACACGCTCTCATTGTTCGGCATCGGTCCCGTTAACTGGCTCGGTAGTGCCGCGTGGGCGCGCTTCTCCGTCATCCTGGTCAATGTCTGGTACGGCGCGCCGTTCTTCATGATCATGTATCTGGCGGCGCTGAAATCGGTGCCGGAGCAGCTCTATGAGGCCGCCGCAATCGACGGCGCCAATTGGTGGCAGCGGATCTGGTACGTGACGCTGCCGATGATGCGCAACATCATCGCGATCACGACGCTGTTCTCGCTGATCGTCACCTTCGCCAATTTCGACATCGTCCGCATCCTGACCTCGGGCGGGCCGCTCGACCAGACCCAGATCTTTGCCACCTACGCGTTCCGGGTCGGCATCGAGAGCAGTGACATCCCGCTCGGCGCCAGTGTCTCGCTGTTCATGGTCCCCATCCTCGCCGTCGCGGCGATCTTCATCCTGCGCGACGTCTCTAAACGCGGGAACGAATCCTGATGAGCACGCTCGCGATCGACAAGGCCGGCCCCCGGCGCAAGGTCAAATATGGCAGCATGAGCCGCGACCGCGCCTGGGCGCTGCGCTGGTCCTACTTCTTCCTGGTGCTGTTCGCGATCTTCTTCCTGACGCCGCCACTCTACATGGTGATCACCTCGCTCAAGAGCAGCGCGGAGATATCGGCTGCGACCAATCCATGGTGGGTTTTCCACCCGACGCTGTCGAATTACCTCGAACTCCTGACGTCCAACCAGTTTCTCCGATTTTTCTGGAATTCGTCGATCGTCTCGCTGGTGGTCGTGTTCGTGACCATGCTGATCAGCGTCCCCGCGGCGTTCGCGCTGGCGCGGATGCGGTTCTGGGGCTCGGCGACACTCGCGACCGGCGTCTTCCTGACCTACCTCGTCCCCGACAGCCTCCTGTTCATTCCGCTCTTCAAGATGTTCGCGCTGATCCAGGATCTGACTGGCATCACGTTGCTCAATCGATGGTACGTACTGCTGTTCGTCTATCCGACGCTGACGGTACCGTTCTGCACCTGGATCATGATCGGCTATTTTGCCTCGATCCCGAAGGAGCTCGATGAAGCCGCGATCATCGACGGGGCGTCCTGGCTGCAGACCCTGACCCGGATCTTCATTCCGGTGGCCCTGCCTGGCCTGATCGCCGCGACGATCTTTGCCTTCACCGTCTCCTGGGCCCAGTTCCTCTATCCCCTGGTGTTCACGACCTCCATCGACCAGCTCGTGCTGCCGGTCGGCATCACCACGACACTGATCAAGGGCGACGTCTTCAACTGGGGCCAGATCATGACGGGCGCGCTGCTCGGCGCGGCGCCGCCATTGGTCATCTACGCCTTCCTGATGGACTACTACATTGCCGGCCTGACCGCCGGTGCGACGAAGGGTTGAAAGCGAGAGGTTGACGATTCATGGCTGAAGTTTCCTTGCGCAAGGTGGTCAAACGTTACGACGACGTCGAGGCGGTGCGCGGCATCGATCTCGACATCGCAGACCACGAGTTCATCGTGCTGGTGGGCCCGTCGGGCTGCGGCAAGTCGACCACGCTGCGCATGATCGCGGGCCTCGAGGATATCAGCGACGGCGACATCACGATCGGCGGCGACGTCGTCAACGACGTTCCCCCGAAGGACCGCGACATTGCGATGGTGTTCCAGAACTACGCGCTTTATCCGCACATGACGGTGGCGGAGAACATGTCGTTCGGGCTGCGCCTGAAGCACTATCCCAAGGCCGAGATCAAGGCGCGCGTGACGGAGGCCGCCCGCCTCCTCGACATCACCGACCTGATCGACCGCAAGCCGAAGCAGCTCTCCGGCGGCCAGCGCCAGCGCGTTGCGATGGGGCGCGCGATCGTGCGCAATCCGAAAGTGTTTCTGTTCGACGAGCCGCTGTCCAACCTCGATGCCAAGCTGCGCGTGCAGATGCGCATCGAGATCAAGAAGGTGCATCAAAAGGTGCGCACCACCACAGTCTACGTTACCCACGACCAGGTCGAAGCGATGACGCTGGCGGACCGCGTCGTCGTGATGAACAAGGGCCGCATCGAGCAGATCGGCACGCCGAACGAGCTCTACCACAAGCCGGCGACGCGCTTCGTCGCGGGCTTCATCGGCTCGCCCGCGATGAATTTCGTGCCATGCCGGCTCGAGGACGTCGGCGGCCAGCTCAACATCCGCCTGACCGATCGTGTCTCCTTCCCGCTGCCGCCGGCGCGCGCCTCGCGCTACAACGCTCTGCCGCGCACCGACAAGCTGCAGCTCGGCATCCGCCCCGAGCACCTCACCGAGTCGCATGCGCATCTGGCGCCCGGGGTCGAGACCTTCGACACCGTGCTGGATGTCACCGAGCCCATGGGCATGGAGACGCTGGTCTACTTCACCCTCGAGGGCACGCCGGTCTGCGGCCGCGTCGATCCCAATGCCGGCGCCAAGGACGGGGCACCCATGCGTTTGGCGATGGACCTCAACAACATGCACCTGCTAAACGAGGCGACCGGCCTCGTGCTGTGATGGCCGGACGAGAAAAGCTTCGAGCAGGCAGGGAACGATGGCGGCCAACAAGAAGAAGATTTTTGTCACGCAAACTTTGTCGCGGGGCGCACGCGCCCTTCTCACCCAGCGGGACGACATCGAGCTCGTCGAGTTCTCCAATCTGATCTCGGCTTCGGATTTCCAGGCGATGCTGACGGCGCATGCGCCGGTTCATGGCGTGGCGCTCGGCGCAACCCGGTTCGGCGAGCCCGAGCTCGAGGCCTCCAGGGACATGAAGGTGGTGACGCGGATCGGCGTCGGCTACGACGCCGTCGACGTGCCTGCCCTCTCGCGCCGCAAGGTGCCACTGATGGTGGCAGGCAGCGCCAACTCGCCCTCGGTCGCGGAAGCCGCGCTGTTCATGATGCTGACGCTCGCCAAGCGCGCCCAGGAGCTGCACGCCTGCGTCAGGGACAACAAATGGGCCGACCGGCTCGGCATCCTGCCGTTCGATCTCTACGGCAAGACCGTGGTGATCGTCGGCTTTGGCCGCATCGGCAGCCGCACCGCCAAGCGCTGCCTCGCGATGGAAATGAACGTCCTGGTCTACGACCCCTACAAGCCGGCGGCCGACATCAAGGCTGCCGGTTGCGAGCCGGTCACCGATCTCGACGCGGCGCTGTCCCGCGCCGACTTCGTCAGCATCCACTGCCCGAAGACGCCAGAAACCGTCGGCATGTTCAATGCCGCGCGGATCGGTCTGATGAAGCGGGCCGCCTATCTCATCAACACCGCACGCGGCGGTATCGTCGAAGAAAAGGCGCTCTACGACGCGCTCACCTCTGGCCGGCTCGCCGGTGCCGGCCTCGACGTGTTCGAGCAGGAGCCGCCGCCGGCCGGACACTCGCTGTTCGAGCTTTCGAACGTGATCATGGCGCCGCATGTGGCCGGCGTCACCGTCGAGGCAGTCGACCGCATGAGCGAGCAGACCGCGCGCAATATCCTGAGCGTGCTCGACGGCGATCCGATCCGTCAGAATGTGATCAACCAGGATGTGCTCGCCTGAGCGCTGCAGTTTTCGGAGAGGCAGAAATTGCCGCACCAAGGTCAACCAGACGTCCCATTTTGGCACAATCGGGCCCAAACCTGGCCTTAATCAAAGGCAAGCTAGGCTGACAGGTCGCGACCGGTCGTGGGACGGAATTGCCGGCGCGTCCTCTTGGAGGATGACCCCTTGTCAGACATCGACCCGACCGACCACGCGCTGGCGACGATCGCCAGCATTCTCGAACACCCCGAGGCCCGGCCCGAGACTGAGAAGTTCGCGAGCGTCGACGAGCATCCGAGTGCCGACGAGGATCTGGTCGTCGACGAGCAGCCGCTCGTGCCGGAGCACCCGGCCGACGCCGACGGCTACAGCAAGCTCGGCCCCGGGCCGATGGCGGCACTGCGGTTCAAATGGACCGTGCAGCGCGGCGACGAGGGTCTCTACTACGTTCACGAGACCATCGGCGAGTATTCCACGCCTGTGGTCAGCGGACCGATGTCGGGCGAAGCCGCGGTGCGGTTCGTCGATGAGCGCGAGAGCGAAGCGCATCGCCGCTTCGAGGTCCTGCGCGACGAGATCGCTAACCGCAGCTCGGTCGCCGACATCGTACGGAAAGGTGAGGCGTAGGCCTCACCTTCTTCCCAAAAAATCCTTCTTCACGAGATCGACGCCGGCGTGCCGCAGGATGTCGTAGGCGGTCGTGACGTGGAAGAAGAATTGCGGGACCGAGAAGGTCAGAAGCAGCGAGCGCCCGGTGAAGGGCAGCTCGGCGCCGCTTTTCAGGCGGAAGGCGACGTCCTTTTCGCCTGCGGCATCGATCTCGGCCTGCGGCAGGCTCTCGACGAAATCGATCGCGGCCGCGATGCGCCGCTGCAGCTCCGCAAGATCAGGCTTGGCATCGGCAAACGTGATCGGCTCATGCCCGGCAAGCAGCGCGGGCCCGACCACGGCATGGCGGACCGCCTCGCCCACCTGCTGCGCCAGATCGTACATGTTCGGATAGAGCCGCATGCCCAGCAGGATGGCCGGATCGATCTTGCGCACCTCGGCGTAAGCGGCGGCCTTGTCGAGCAGCCCGGACAGGTTGCGCAGGAACGGCACGAACATGCCGACCGAAGCCTCGTGGAGAGAGAGCGTCACCTCAAGAAATTCCTTCTCGCAGTTTGCGGACATCTGGTCTAAATCCGCAGGTTCAAGAGCAACATGACAGCTCATGCGAGGGTAGGAAAGAGATGATCGTTCGACGACTGGCGGCGCTGGCTGCGGCGGTGGTGATAGGCTTTGCGGCCCATGCACAGGAGACAACGTCCCCTTCCCGCCTCGACGAGATCATCAAGCGCGGCACGCTGCGCGTCGGCATGACCGGCGACTACAGGCCCTTCACCTCTCTCGACAAGACCACGCAGAAATTCAGCGGCTTCGACGTCGACATGGCCGAAGCGCTGGGCAAGGCGCTCGGCGTCAAAGTGGAGTACGTCCAGACCGCCTGGCCCAAGCTGATGAAGGACTTTGAGGCCGATCAGTTCGACATCGCGATGGGCGGTGTCTCCATCACCTTCGACCGCCAGAAGAAGGGCCTGTTCTCGACGCCCATCATGCGTGAGGGCAAGACGCCGATTGCGCGCTGCGCGGATGTCGGCAAGTACCAGACGCTCGCCGATATCGACAAGAAGGGTACGCGCGTCATCGTCAATCCCGGCGGCACCAACGAGCGCTTCGCGCGGGCCAACATCAAGGACGCCGACATCGAGGTCTTCCCGGACAACACCGCGATCTTCGACGAGATCGCCAAGGGTCATGCCGACCTGATGATGACGGACGCCTCGGAGACGCGCTACCAGCAGAAGCAGCATCAGGGTGTGCTCTGCGCAGTGCATCCGGACAAGCCGTTCGATTTCTCGGAGAAGGCCTACTGGCTCCAGCGCGACGTCGCGCTGAAGGCCTTCGTCGACCAGTGGCTGCACGTCTCTATGGAGGACGGCAGCTACCAGAAAATTTATGGCGCCTGGTTCGACTAGAACGCGGCGCCTGTCCGCATTTTGGCGGCCCGCCGGTCAAACCTTGAACCGAGTTGGCGGGCATTGAACCAAGATCGAAGGGAGTACGACTCATAGCTGGAAAGTGATCTGGATCACGTTTCGCCACGGGGCCGCGGCGTAAGGGTCGATACGGGGAGCACCTGCTCAGGAGATTGCAATGAAAAAGCTGTTGGCGATGGCCGCATTTCTTTTGGCGAGCACGGCCGCGCAAGCGCAATACACCTTCGAGTATGGCGGCCGCACCATCCGGATCGACCCCGATCGCGGCACGGTGCAGATCCCAGGGGTCTACGACAACACCGGCCAGGGCAAGGCGAGGAAGGCCAAGAACGACACGAAGAACGACGCCAAGACGGACACCAAGAACGCTCCCAAGGCGGACACGAAGCCGCCCCAACAGGCCAAGGTCGATCCGCAGCCGCCGGCCAATCCTGCGCCCGCGCCGGCTCCCGTGACACCGCCTCCGGCGGCCGAGCAGACGCCCGCGGCAGCGCCAGCTCCAGCAGCAGCCGTACCGCCTCCGGCGCCACCCACCCCGCCTGCACCGCCACCCGCCACGACCGCCAACAACGCGCCGGCTGCAACCGCCGTTGCGCCTCCGCCGGCTCCACCATCGCCGCCCGCCCCGGCCCAGCAGGACGCCGCTCCCGCGGTGACACCGCCGCCTGCTCCGCCAGCCACCGTCGCGGTTGCTCCGCCTGCACCTCCGGCTCCGGCTCCGGCCCCGCCGCCGGCGCCCGCTCCGCCTCCCGTTCAGGCGACGGCCGCTCCAGCTCCGACGACAGCGCCTACGCCCACGCGCGACCTCAATTCGCCGCTCGGCATCTGGCTCACCGAGGAGAAGGAAGGCAAGGTCCGCATCGAGCAGTGCGGCAACAATCTCTGTGGCTACTCGGTCGATGCCAAATCGGACCAGAACGGCGAGCAGATCCTGATCAACATGAAGCCGGTCCAGGGCCAGAAATGGACCGGCCGGATCGTCGATCCCAACACCGGCTCGACCTATGATTCCACCATCGCGATGCGCGGCACCGATCGCCTGCGCGTACAGGGCTGCGCCTTCGGCGGCATGTTCTGCGGCGGCCAGACGTGGACGCGCGTGAACTAGTTCACATCCGTCTAGCTAAAGCGCGATGAGATTGGGATGAATCGTCATCGCGCTTTGGGGCGTTGTTTGGGCATGATCTCCGCGCAATCGCGAGGGAATACCGCTTCACACTTTTCCGGATCATGCCTTAGGACGTCGCCTCGATCACGTGCGCCTGGATCTTTGCGGAGATCTCGCCCTCGCCATGTCGCGCTGCAATTTTCTTTGCCGCGTGAGCAGTAGCAGCCTCCAGCGCGTCGGGACGTCTCGCCTCGATTTCGTTGCGGAGTGGCGTACCCTGACAGTAGCTCATCGCCACATGCCGCGCTGAGATGGATCGGCTTTCATCCGACCGTGTTTGAACTGCCACCTCTGAAAACCCTGCGTCCTGCAAATCGCGGTGGATCGTGGCGGTGTCGTGATAGCCATGCGGCGTGCGCGCCAGGAAGCGCGGCGGATCGTCCGGGAAGAACTCGGCCAGCGCGTCGGTGACGTCTCCGGCAAAGACGTTGTCCTCGACCCTGTCCCAGACGCTGAAGATGAAAATCCCTCTCGGCCTCAGCACGCGCCGCGCCTCCCGGTAGGCCTTGACCCGATCCGGGAAGAACATCGCGCCGAACTGGCAGCACACGACGTCGAACGAGCTGTCGGGGAACGGGAGCACCTGCGCGTCGGCCTGGCGCCAGCTGACGCGCGCATCGGCACCTTGCCGAAGTTTTGCATGCTCGAGCATCGGCTGATTGAGATCGGTCACGACGTAAGTCGCATCGGGCGGCAGAACGGCTGCGACGGCGCGTGTAACCACGCCGCTTCCCGCCGCCGTCTCCAGTACGGCCTTTGGCGAGCGCACGGCAACGCGGCGCGCCATGTCGTCGGCATAGCTCTGGAAAATCAGCGGAACCATATAGCGGTCGTAATTTTCCGGGACCGCGCCGGCAAACACCTTGTCGGATTCAGGCATCCTTTCGTCCTCCGCGAAAAGCCTTTCGGGTCGCAGGCAGCAGGCCATGAAGGCGGCGCCTTGTCACGTCGCGCTGCACAGCAGGCCGCAGCGTGCGCAAGGTCACGCCCCGCAGAACCGGCGTGATAGCCCTCACATCGGCGCGCTCGACCACCGTGGCAGGTTCCCAGAACGTTCAACTCATAGGGGCAAGCCATGAATCATTTTAGCAAAGGACTTTTGACCAGCATCCTCGTCATTGCCCTGCCGTATGGGCAGGCACGCGCTGCGACCGGCAGCTTCGACGGCACCTGGAATGTGCGGATCACGTCAACGAGCGAAGCCTGCGGCAA
This sequence comes from Bradyrhizobium sp. UFLA05-112, assembly GCF_053572325.1. NCBI lineage: Bacteria > Pseudomonadati > Pseudomonadota > Alphaproteobacteria > Hyphomicrobiales > Nitrobacteraceae > Bradyrhizobium > Bradyrhizobium sp. UFLA05-112. Next base: position 20,110 of record NZ_JBANBK010000050.1, read on the forward strand.
CGGCTCGACGGTCGCCATCGGCATCACCAACGGTCAGATCGCCTCCGGCAGCGCCGCGGTGAGTGCATCGGGCAGCGTCGCACAGGCAGGTAAGATCAGCGTCCTCTTGAGTAGCGGCATCAAGCGCGCCGCGGGCTTTGGCCACCTCGCCGGCACCTCAGGCTCAGGCACCTGGCACGGCACAATGTGCACGGGCACGTGGACGGCGGAAAAAATCTAGGACGGCAACGCTCGCCCGACGGGTGGCAATCAATCGCGGTTCGCCAATGGTGGACAGACATCCCAGGGAACGTCGCTCTGATCGGTGCGTTGAGAAGCCCAAGCAAACCCACTCCAGCCTGTCGCGCGACGGATGGGCCGAGTGCGATTTGCCGGCTAGACAAGGGCGCGCCAAAGCTGGCGCGCTGACGCCGCGAACAGGCTTGAACAATGAGGGTCTGCGGAGCTATGCGGGCCGGTTTGTTCATCGCATTCATTGCAGCGGCCTGGCTCGGCGGACAGGTCCAGACGTCCCTCGCACAAAGCCGGCCATCCGTTTCCCCCAGCGACGCGTCGAAGACGTCTCTGTCGAAGATGTCTCCGCGGAAGGAAAATGCCCCCAGGAAGGAAGCCGCAAACTCTGATCCGCACACGACAGGATTTGTAACCGGCGCGGCGCAGAGCACCGAGTTCGCCATCGCTCAGGACCTTGCTACCACCCTGGCCAGCGGCCAGGAGACCGGCCCTCACGGGGAGGTCGCATTGCGGGTGCTGCCAATGGTGGGAAACGGTGGCATTCGCAACATCATCGACATACTCAGCCTGGCAGGCGCCGATATTGCGATCGCCCCCGTCCCATTGGCCGATCGTCTCCGAGAGTCAGGAACGCTCGGAGATATCCGCAACAAGCTTGTCTACGTCACCCCACTGTTTGTCGAAGAGTTCCACCTCCTCGCGCGGCCCGAGATCCAGAGCCTGTCGGATCTCGCGGGAAAGCCTGTCAATCTCGGCGAAGAAGGCAGCGCTGGCGCCGTCCTCGGTCGCGAGGTGCTCAACTATCTGGAGGTGAAGGTCAGCGAATCTAACCTGGCTTTGGACGCAGCACTGGAGGGAATGCGGAAGGGGCAAATCTCCGCCGCCTTGCTGGTGTCGGGCAAGCCGGTCAGCTTCCTCGCGCGATACGCGCAAGATGATGGCCTTCACTTTCTGTCCATCCCCTATTCGAAGGCGATGCTGGAGCGTGAGTTTCTGCCCTCGACCCTCCGCCACGAAGATTACCCAGACCTCATCGGCGTCTCTGATAATGTCGACACCATCGCGATCAAATGCGCGCTTTTCGCTTACAACTGGCCGGCGCGCAGCGAGCGGTTTCCGCTGGTGGAACTGTTTGTGCAGACGCTGTTCTCGCGATTTCCTGAATTTCTTGGCGACGGTCATCACCCGAAGTGGCGAGAGGTGAACCTGACGGCGCTGCTTCCTGGTTGGAGGCGATTTCAACCAGCGGAGCGCTGGCTCCAGCAGCAATCCGGCGGAGAGGCCGCGCTTCGCAAGGCGTTCGGTCGTTTCCTCGAGCAAAAGCCGATCAGCAATCCGCCGGACCGCGAACAACTGTTCCAGGACTTTATGCGGTGGCGAGAACGCCAGCAGGGCCGATGACCCAAGCACCGGGAGGTCTTGATGCGCAATTTACTGGTGGCCGCAGCCTTGGCCACGTTGCTTGCATTGATCGCCGACGTGAGGCGGCCGGCGGCGCAACTTTTTCCATTCGAGCTTCCGGATCCGCAGACGCTCGCTCCCGTGCCATCAACCGACAATGCCGGGAAAGCCAGGGCGGTAACTCGTCCAGACGGCAAACCACATGCTCGCCCGGACGAAAAACGACATGGAAGACTCTACGTCGCTCCCGCACGGCCAAATCAGCGGAGGATCGCCGAAAAGAAGGGATACAAGCGCGTCAGCGATCTCGTGAACTTCCCGAAGTTCTTTCCCGGCCTGGGCATCCTCTTTGTCAAACCCGACACTCTGCCGCTAGGTCCTTTCCTCTGCTTTGATCGCAGGGATCGCCTGGTGGCGAGCGTGTATATGGTGCCCATCAAGGATATCGACGATCACAAGTCGTTGGAGGCGCCCGGCTTCGCTGGAACAGTTGACCACGTCAGCATCTACTTCAATCCGGGGCATCCTGGAGTGGACGTGCCGCATTACCACCTCGTGATCTGGCACGTGAGCAAGAAGGAGGAAGCGCGCGTCGCCAAGTGACGCACAGCTTTGCGTTTGCTCATGGAAAAAGTGCTTGCCTATGCGATCTCGGGTTTCATCGTGTGCTTTGGCGTCTGGATCTTCGTTGCCGGCCTAAGCACCAGCGCACCCGCGCTGTGGTCGTGCGCGGCCTTCTTGCCCACCGCAATCGGACTTTGGAGCGCTTTCGGGGATATCTAGAGATAGTCCGGCCGGAACCAGAACGCGCCTGCGACCTTGGTTCTTGGGTGGCGAGATCTTATCCGATGGACCTTACCGCAACCGAGCGCGATTTCCTGAGACGGCTGGCTTCCCAAGCCTGGATCAGCACGCCGCTGTTCGACCACGAAATCGTCGCCCGACTTATCGAACTCGGGCTCGTTGAGACCGAACCACTGGCTTCAGGCGAGGTCGAATACCGGATCACCGACGCGGGCCGCGATGTCCTGTGAATTCGGTGGTGCAGCCCGAAGTGTTGCGACGCGGAGTGGAATCTAGTCAGCTTGATGCTCTCGCGGGTCTGTGCCCCGGATTGGCAACGCATCGCTGACGCGCTGCGTTGCCGCCGGGGCGCGAGACCGTGGCTAACCCACCGGTGCCGAATATTCCGCGTCGGTGACCGGCTCCAACCAGGTCGAGTACACGCCGTCGAGCGCTTCCTGCATGGCGATGTGGGTCATGCCGTTGGTGGGCGAAGCGCCGTGCCAATGCAATTCCCCCGGCGGAATCCAGACGGTGTCGCCGGGGCGGATTTCCCTGATCGGGCCGCCCTTGGCCTGGACGCGGCCGACGCCGGAGATGACGTAGAGCGTCTGCCCGAGTGGATGGTGATGCCAGTTGGTGCGCGCGCCGGGCTCGAACGAGACGCGCGAGCAGTTCAGCCGCGCCGGCGCAGGCGCCATGATGACGGGGTCCTGCAACACCGTGCCGGTGAAGTTCTCCTTGGGCGCGCGGCGGGTCGGTCGCGTGCCTGCGACGTGGATTTCCATGGGTGCCTCTCTTCCTGTTACTTCTTGCTCGCGGCGTAGCGCGCCTTGGTCTCGGCGTTCATGGGGTAGAGGCCCGGCAGCACGGCGCCGTTGTTCACCTCGTTGACGATCCAGGCTTCCATTCGCTCCTGCTCGACGCCCTCATTGAGCACATGGTCGAGCATCGCCTGCGGGATCAGCACGCAGCCGTCCTGGTCGGCGACGACGATGTCGTTCGGAAACACCGCAACGCCGCCACAGCCGATCGGCTCGCCCCAGCCAACGAAGGTCAGGCCCGCGACCGACGGTGGCGCGGCGTAGCCATCGCACCACACCGGAAGATTGGTGCCGAGCACGCCCTCGACGTCACGCACGACACCGTCGGTGACGAGCGCGGTGACGCCGCGCTTGACCATGCGCGCGCAGAGGATGTCGCCGAAGATGCCGGCATCGGTGATGCCCATGGCGTCGACCACGGCGATGCACCCCTCCGGCATCGCCTCGATCGCGGTGCGGGTCGAGATCGGAGAGGACCAGGATTCCGGCGTCGCCAGATCCTCGCGCGCCGGCACGAAGCGCAGCGTGAACGCCGGGCCGACCAACCGCGGCAACCCCGGGCGCAGCGGACGCGCGCCGCGCATCCAGACATTGCGCAGGCCCTTCTTCAGCAGGACCGTGGTGATGGTGGCAGTGGTGATGCCGGCAAGGGTCTTGCGGGCTTCGGGGGATAGCGACATGGACGAGAACGAGCTCCGGGTGGGAAAGAAGCTGCGCATCTTGCGAGGCGCAGGCCTGCCGTCAAGGGCCAAGGCGAAGCGGCGCAGGGCTGTTATGCGACGCGATAACAAGGCTTTATCGCTTGGCGCTGAATTAATTTATTGGACTTGCAGGCGCATTTACGCGAAGCAAAGGGCAGCGGGAACCAAAGGAGTCTCCCGCGATTTCCAAAGGGCCGATTTCGACAGCTCATGGCCGCGACGCTTCCCCCGCCCCGCCTTCTGCCCAGCGGCGACAGTGCCGTCACGGTCGAGTTCAGCCGGACCATCGACGACGCGGCCAATCAGCGCGTGTTGGCGCTCGACCGGGCGCTCACCGAAGCCGGCATCGACGGCGTCACCGAGGCGGTCCCGACTTATCGCTCGCTGCTGGTGCACTACGATCCCGGCCGGATCGCCTTTGATGCACTGAGCGAAAAGCTGCTTGCGCTTGCAAGCCAGCCGCGGCCGCGCTCGGCAAAAGCGCGCCGCTGGCGCATTCCCGTGGCCTATGGCGGCGAGCACGGCATCGATCTCGAGGATGTCGCCAAGACGCTGAACACCACACCCGACGACATCGTGGCCCGCCATATCGCCGGCGACTATCGCGTCGCCATGATCGGCTTCACCCCGGGCTGGTCCTATCTCAGCGGCCTCGAAAAATCCCTGCACATGTCGCGGCGGCAGAATCCGCGACTCTTGACGCCCGCCGGAACGATCGCGATCGGCGGCGTTCAAACCGGCGTGCAATGCCTGGCCGGTCCCAGCGGCTGGCACCTGTTGGGGCGCACCCCCGTGCGGACCTATCAGCTCCACCGGAATCCCACCTTCCTCACCGAACCCGGTGATCGCGTGACGTTTTTTGCCATCGACCCTAAGACCTTTGCGGAGCAGGACTGCGCCGCCGAAGCGGGCGAGATCATTGCGGAGCTGACGACGTCATGAGTCGGCTCATTGTCGCCAGCATCGGCCCGGCCAGCTCCGTCCAGGACGGCGGACGGCCGGGCTCGCAGCGCTATGGCCTCACGCCGAGCGGCGCGATGGACCGGCTGGCGCTGGCGACCGCCAACTGCCTGGTCGGCAACGATCTGTTCGCGGCCGCTGTCGAGATCGGCCCGTTCGGCGTCTCATTCATCGCGCGCGACGGTGCGGTGCGCGTCGCGCTCGCGGGCGCCCCGCGCAATGCGGATATCGCCGGCAAGCCTGTGGCGAACGAGACCTCGATGACGCTGAAGGATGGCGAGACGCTGACGCTCGGCTTCGCCCGCGGTGGCGCGTTCAGCTATCTCGCGATCGAAGGGGCTGTCCGAGGCGAGCCCGTGTTCGGCAGCCTCGCAGTGAACGCCCGCGCCGGGCTCGGCAGCCCCTACCCGCGCCCGCTCCAGGCTGGCGACGAGTTCGGCGTCGCGGTCGCAAGCGGCGGGCCTGAGCAGCGGATCGAATTGCCGAAGCCAACGAGCGGTCCGATCCGCGTCGTGCTGGGGCCGCAGGACGACGAATTCGATGACGCCAACAAGGCGCTGTTCCTGTCGAGCGACTGGAAGATCTCCGCGACCTCGGACCGCATGGGTTACCGGCTCGAAGGCCCGGTGATCAAACATCTCCACGGCCACAACATCGTCTCCGACGGCACGGTCAATGGCAGCATCCAGGTGCCGGGCAACGGCGCGCCGATCGTCCTGATGATGGACCGCGGCACCAGCGGCGGCTATCCGAAGATCGCAACGGTCATCTCCGCCGATCTCGGCCGCCTCGCCCAGACCTCTGCCGGCACCGCGTTCCGCTTCAAGGCGATCAGCATGACCGAAGCGCAGGACGAGGCCCGGAAATTCGCGCAGCTCCTGCGCCGCCTGCCCGATCGGTTACGCGCGGCGGACACCGTGGAGCTCAACATCGATGCCCTGCACGATGCTAATGTCGCGGGCTACGCGGTGAACGCTGTCGATGCCGGGACGTGGCAGGTTTCGGCGGAGTCGTAACGGAACCAGAGGTGGAGAGCACCCATGACGACGATCGATCTCAACTGCGACCTCGGTGAGGGATTTGGCGCTTGGGAGATGGGCAACGACGCCGCGATGCTCGAGCTTGCGACATCGGTCAACGTCGCCTGCGGCTTCCATGCCGGCGATCCCGACATCATGCGGCGGACGGTTGAGCTCGCGAAGGCGCGCGGTGTCTCGATCGGCGCGCATCCCGGCTATCGCGACCTGCACGGCTTTGGCCGGCATCCGATCCTCGGGCTGAAATCGTCCGAGATCGAAAACCTCGTCGCCTACCAGATCGGCGCGCTCCAGGCCATCGCGACCGCGGCCGGCCACAAGGTCACGCATGTGAAAGCGCATGGCGCGCTCTCCAACGTCGCATGCGAGGACGACATGACCGCAAAGGCGATCGCAGCCGGGATCAAGGCCGTCGACCCCTCGCTGATCTTTGTTGTGCTTGCCAACTCGAAGCTGGTGAAGGCCGGCGAGGACGCGAACCTGCCGATGGTGCACGAGGTGTTCGCCGACCGCGCCTATGAGGACGACGGCAACCTGGTCTCGCGCAAGAAGGCCGGCGCGGTGTTGCACGATGCCAAGGCGATCGCCGATCGCGTCGTGCGCATGGTGCAGGACGGCGCCGTGATCTCGGTCACCGGCAAGGTCATCAAGATGCGGATGGATACGGTGTGCATCCACGGCGACACGCAAGGCGCGGTTGATATCGCGCGCAATCTGCGTCAGGCGTTGAAGGATGCGGGGATTGCGGTAGCGCCATTCAAGCGCGCCGCGTGAGCCTTGCTCGGTGCCGCAGGGTGGGCAAAGCAAAGCTGCCCACCTCTTCTGTCTCATGACCGGAAGGATGGTGGGCACGGCGCAAGTGCGCCTTTGCTCACCCAAAATCAGAACGGGTGCACCGACAGTGTGCCGAAGATGATGGCCGCGATGACCGCAAAGGCGCTGTAGAGCGCCACATGGTGCATGCTCGCCCCGGTCCGCCGGGAGAGCGAGCGCGCGTAAAAATGCAGCCTCGCTTCCGCCGATAGTTCGCGCATGGTCGATCTCCAACGCCCCATTTGCGGAGATATGAAGGAGCAATCGCGGCGTCGGACAAGATGGTGGCGGAAATAGCGACGGCGGTTCTCTTCAGAACCGCCGTCGTAGAGTAAAATTCTCTTCACCCATGGGTTCCGAGAATCTTATTCGCTCAACCTTTAAGCCAATGGAACCGGTTCCTGCACGCTAATAGACATCCGCCTGGAACCTGCCCTTCTTCTTGAGGTCGGCAACGAAGCTCACGGCCTCGTCCGTGGAACGTGCGCCGAATTGGGCGACGATGTCGACCAGCGCACGCTCGACGTCCTTGGCCATGCGCTTGGCATCGCCACAGATGTAGAGATGCGCGCCTTCGGCCAGCCACGTCCAGACCTCGCGGCCGAGCTCGCGCATGCGATCCTGCACGTAAAACTTCTTCTCGCCGTCGCGCGACCAGGCGAGCGACAGACGCGTTAACAAGCCCGCCGTCTTCAGCGCGTTGAGCTCGTCGCGATAGAAGAAATCGCAGTCGCTGCGCTGGTGGCCGAAAAACAGCCAGTTCTTGCCCGGCGCGCCGGTCGCCTTGCGGTCGAGCAGGAAGGCGCGGAACGGTGCAACGCCGGTGCCGGGACCGACCATGATGATCGGCGTCTTCGGATCCTGCGGCAGCGCAAAGCCGTGCGCCTTCTGCACATAGACCTTCAGTTTCTCGCCTTCGGTGATGCGCTCGCCGAGGAAGGTCGACGCGACGCCGAGGCGCTTGCGCTTGCCGATGACGTAACGCACGGAATCGACGGTCAGCGACAGCTTTCCGGGCGACGCATTGTGCGAGGACGAGATCGAGTAGAGCCGCGGCTGCAAGGGCTCCAGCGCTTCGACGAAGGCTTCGGGATGCGGTCGGCAGCCGGAGAATTTTTGCAGCGCTGCCATGACGTCGAGCGTTGCGGCATCGCCATCGGGATCCTCACCCTGCGCCAACGCCCGTGCCTTCTCGCGCTGCGCGCCGCCGGTGATGAAAGAAAGCAGCTCGAACAGCTTGTCCGGCGCCGGCGACAGCGAGACGTCCTCGACCAACGCCTCGCGCAGCGTCTTGCCGTTGACCTGCGTGGTGTGGGAGGCGCCAAGCAGCGCGATTATCTGGTCGACCAGGCCGAGGTCGTTGCGCGCAAACACGCCGAAGGAATCGCCGACGACATAGTCGAGCTTGCTGTCGGAGAGATCGAACTCGATGTGATAGGTCTCCTTCTCCGAGCCCTGCTTGTTGAGGAGGCGTCGCGACAGGAATACGGCTTCAGCCGGATTTTCGCGGGCGCGACCCAGCTCGGCCTTTACTTCGGGCGCAGCCGGTGCGGCCGCTGCCGGCGATGCACCGCCCCCAGGAGGTTTCGCTGCCGGCGCCTTGTCCAGCTCCTCAAAGAGCTGCTTCAGCATCCGCGCGGTGTCCTTGCCGCCTGGAGCGCAGAGGTTGAGACGGGCTTCGCTCTTCTTGGCGATGGCGTTGGAATAGTCGGCACAATTGTAGCCGCACTGGCCGCAATCCTGCTGCGCCATCGCCGCCATCATGCGGCGGCGGAGCGGACGCCCTTCCGCAAGCTTCATGCGATCGCCGATTGGCATCGCCGGATCGTGCCAGGGCGCCTCGCCGTCATCGCCATCGCCCTGGGGCGCGAGCACCGCACCGTTTTCGGCCGGCGACAGCGGCGTCGAGCCGTCGAGGCCGAACATGCCCACGAGAAATCCATTCAGCCACAGCCGCTGCCCTTCGCTGAAAGGCGCGTTCGGCGGGATGATCTCGAGTTTCGGTGGGACAGGCATCTGGGTCATGCTGTTGCTTCCGCTCCGGCCAGTTTGCGCAGGGCTTCGCCGTCATGGCGACGAGAGAAGGTAAGGAACGTTTCTTCCGGCGAGGCGCGGTTGGCGAGATAGGCCTTCAAGAGACCCTCGACGAGCCTGGGCGCGTCCTCGGCCTTCACGTCGTGATAGACCTCCTGCCCGATATCGGCATCGGGACCGAAGCCGCCACCGGTGAAGAGGTGATAACCCTCAACCGTGTCCTCCTCCGTGGCGCCCGGCACCTTGGCCGCGATCAGGCCGATGTCGGAAATGTAGTGCTGCGCGCAGGAGTGGTGGCAACCGGTGAGATGGATGTTGAGCGGCGTGTCCAGCTTCACTCGCTCATCGCACCAGTCCCCGATCGCGGCAGCGTGGCGCTTGGTATCGGAGGCGGCGAACTTGCAGCCGGCATTGCCGGTGCAGGCGATCAGGCCGGCGCGGACTTGAGAGACCTGCGTGGCGAGGCCGAGCTTCTCGATGGCCGCGGTCACCAGCGCCACGTTCTCGTCCTGGACGCCCGAGATCAGAAAGTTCTGCCAGACGGTCAGGCGGATATCGCCGTCGCCGAGATCCTGGGCGATCTTGCCTATGCCGCGCATCTGCTCGCAGGTGAGCTTGCCGACCGGAAGCGCGACACCGACCCAGTTGTGACCCGCCTGCTTCTGCTTGTGCACCCCAATATGGGCCATGCGATCGAAAGCCGGACGCGGTGCGATCGCATCCGACGGCACGCGCGTGAACGGTTTCTTCAGCCGTTCCTCCACGAGCTTGAGAAACTGATCGTGCCCCATATTGTCGAGCACATATTTCAGCCGCGCCTTGGTGCGGTTGGTGCGGTCGCCATGCTCGATGAAGACGCGCACGATGGCGTCGGCAACTGCAGTGGCGTCCTCGGGACGAACGACGATGTCAGAATATTTTGCGAAATCCCTGTGGCCGGTGATGCCGCCGATGCCGAGCCGGAACCAGACGCCCGCGTCGACGCCAAAGCCGTCCTTCACCTCGACCGCGGAGAACGCGATGTCGTTGGTCTCTTCCAGCACCGCGATGCGGCCCGCGCCGTCGAAGGCGACGTTGAATTTGCGCGGCAAGCCGTAGAGCGAGCGGTCGTTGAGGATGTGGTAGTGCCATTCGCGCGCGTAAGCGCGCGTGTCGATCAGCTCCTGCGGATCGATGCCAGCGGTCGGCGTGCCCGTGACGTTGCGGATGTTGTCCGCGCCGGAACCGCGCGAGCATAGGCCGATGTCCTGGATGCCCTCGATGAGCGCGACCGCGTTCTTCGGCTCGATCTCACGGATCTGGAAGTTGGCGCGCGTGGTCACGTGGGTGTAACCGCCACCATAGGCTTCGGCGAGATCGGCAAGGCCCGAGAGCTGCCAGTGCTTCAGGATACCGTTCGGAATGCGCAGGCGCGCCATGTAGGAGGTCTGCGCCGGCGCGACCCAGAAGATGCCGTAGTAGCGCCAGCGGAAATTGTCCGCCGGCGTCGGATTTGCGTTGTTACGCGCCTGGTCCTTCAGCCGCTCATACCCGTCGAAGGGATGCAGCTCCCGCTTGAACTTCTCCTGGTCGGCGAGCTTCTTGCCCGCCGCAGTGAGCTTGTCCTGCGCCTTGATGGCGGCGGCATCGGGACCGGTCGGCTCCGAGGGCGCGCCGCCAGCGACAAAGGCGCGGCCGACACGTCCGACCTGGAGGCCGGACATGAAGCCTTCGAGATAGCGCTTCTGCTCGTCGGAGAAGTCGGCCGTGGGTGCTGTGTCGAGTTTCATGGGGTAACGGGACCTACTCTGCTGGCTGAACCGCGACCTGCGCCACTTCGGCTGCCGGCTTCGCGGGCTTGTACGTTGCGTAGAGGGCAAGGCCGGTGAAGACAAAGCCGCCGACGAGATTGCCGAGCGTCACGGGAATCTGATTCCAGAGCCACCAGTCGGTGACGGACACTTTCGCGCCGAGCAGCATTCCGGTCGGGATAACGAACATGTTGACGACGGCGTGCTCGAAGCCGAGCGCGAAGAACAGGAAGATCGGCAGCCAGGTCGCCGCGATCTTGCCGACTGTCGAAGTCGAGGTCATCGCCATGACGACGCCGAGGCAGACCAGCCAGTTGCAGAGAATCGCCTTGACGAAGACGGAGACCATGCCGGCGGTGCCGATCGCGGCATTGCCGATCGTCTTGGCTTCCGCCACCGCAACGATGCGTGCGGCGACGCCGGCGACCTCGACCTTGCCCATGTTGGTGAGCGAGATCGCAATCAGGGCACCGAAGGCGAGGCTGCCGAGCAGATTGGCGACGAAGACCCAAGACCAGTTGGCGATCACCGCATTCCAGGTGGCTTTGCCCTCGAGCCGGGCGAGCGGCACGATGGCGAAGCTGCCGGTGACGAGTTCGAGCCCGAGCAGAACGATCATCACGAGGCTGACGGGAAAGATGAGTGCGCCGACGATCGGCTGGCCGGTGGTCACCGCGCCGGTGAGGGCGAGGGTCGTGGCGGCACCAAGCAATGCTCCCGAGATCGCGCCTCGGATCAGGAGGTCGCGCGGCCCGAGCGCAAGCTTCTTCAAGCTGGCATCGACCATCGAGGCCACAACATCAGAGGGTTTTGAATAATCCATATCGAAGCTCCAGCACCGCGCAGGGCGGCCACAACGGGTTGAAACGACGTTGATCGCTGGGAGCACGATTTCAGGCGCACGTGGCCTGGCCGGAACCCGGGGCGATCCGATCAGCCTCGTTGCTGCGGAAATCCATCATGGACTTGGAGCCGCCGGCTTCCACGCCGGTCGGCTTACTCCTCCTATTCAAGGAGTGTGCCAACGCAGCATAATTCTGGAATTCGAGCAAAATCAGTTGGTTACATTTGGGTGCACTGCATGAAATGGATCAGCATTCATGCTGCTTCAGGCAGCAATGGCCCAAAGTTTAAGCTTCGAATCGTGGCGCCTAATGTTTGAGCAGGATCTAACGGACGCGGTGCGTAACCTCGAAGGAGGCGAGATACCCGGCCAGATCTTCGGGGTCAAAGGCCGGTCCAGCGAAGGCCCCGAACGAGCTGGCCGAGGCCTCCTTGCCGCCTCCCCCGGCGTCCACTGCGGCGTCATAGAGGTCAGGCCGAAACACCCCCATGGCCGTCTTCAGCGCCGCCTCGCTCAGCGCGGTCTGCCCCCAGCGTACCATCTGCGCATAGAGCCAGGCGGCTTGGACTGGGTCGGGGCGCCCTGCCCCCTCACGGCCGACCAGGAGATAGCGGCCGCTTTCGCGCAGGGTGCCGTCAGGCGCGATCTTCAGCCGGCCATCGAGGGTCCGCTGAATGACCTGGGCATCGACGCCGATCCGCTCCGGCTGCGCCAGGATGCGCGCGGCCTCGTTGCGGTTGTCGGGATGCTCAATGAAGGCTGCGGCCTTCTCCGCCGCGCGCACCAGCGCGGCCACCACATCCGGATTCTTCTCCGACCAGGTCTGGCGCATGGCCAGCACCTTCTCCGCGGCACGGACCAGGATGTCGGAGGAGAAATGCAGGATATGGCCGATGCCGAGATCGACCGCGACCGAATTCCAGGGCGCGCCGACGCAGAACGCATCGACATGGCCGTTGGCGAGGCTGTCGACCATGTAGGGTGGCGGCAGCACCACGAGACGCACGTCCTCGTCGGGATCGACGCCGGCCGCCGCCATCCAGAACCTGAGCTGGTAGTTATGGGTCGAGAATGGGAAGGTCATGCCAAAGGTCAGCGGCTCAGCCCCTGCCTGGCGCCGTTTCGCCACCACGCGCGAGAGCGCTTTGGCGGTCGCCATCGGATCGAAGCGGTCGCCGTCGATCTGCTCCATCAGCGCGGCATGCAGCGCGGGCGAGATAGTGATGGCATTGCCATTGATGCCAAGGTTGAAGGGGGCTGCGATCGGCACCTTGACGTGGCCAAGCCCGAGCGAGGACGCGATCGCGACGGGCGCGAGCAGATGCGCTGCATCGAACAGTCCGATATTGAGCTTGTCGCGGACGTTGGACCAGGAGACCTCGCGCACCAGCTCGACCTCGAGCCCTTCGGCCGCGGTAAACCCCTTGTCGACGGCAACGATCAGCGCTGCGGCATCGACCAGCGGGATGAACCCTATGCGGAGCGGTCCGGTCATTTCAGCATCTCCGACGCGGTGATGATCGACTGGGCGATCTCGCCGATCTTCTTCTTCTCGCGCATCGCGGTGGAGCGCATCAGCACATAGGCCTCGTCTTCGGTCAGGCCCTTCACCCGCATCAATATGCCCTTGGCACGCTCGATGACCTTGCGGTCCTCGAGCTGCGACTTGGTGCGCTCCAGCTCCTCCTGGAGTTTCGCGAAGGCGTTGAAGCGGGACACGCAGAGGTCGAGGATCGGCTTGATGCGCTCTTTCTTCAGCCCGTCGACGATGTAGGCCGATACCCCCGCCTCCACGGAGGCCTGGATCGAGGCCGAATCACTCTGGTCGACGAACATCGCGATCGGCCGGCGAACGGCGCGGCTGACCTGGAACATCTGTTCCAGGACGTCGCGACTGGGGTTTTCCAGATCGATCAGGATGATATCGGGGTCAACGGCATAGATGCGCGCCAACAGGCTCTGCATCTCCCTGATATGAACGACCTGGGTGAAGCCCGCCTCCCGCAACCCCTCCTCGAGGATCGCGGCCCGGATCGGGCTTTCGTCGACAATCACAATTTTAGGCGACTGTTCGGCGCTCATCGCTCACTCACCACCCGGCGAGGCATCCATAGCACGCCGGAGCCCCATGCAAAGGGTTGTAATTGTGGGCAATTAGGACTAGCTGCAGGCGGTCAATCAGGCAGATTTAGGTATGGATCAGACGGCTGCGCCCAAGGTCAGCTTCGTTTCGCTCGGGTGCCCCAAGGCATTGGTGGATTCCGAGCGCATCATCACGCGCCTGCGCGCCGAGGGCTACGAGCTCGCCCGCAAGCATGACGGGGCCGATATCGTCATCGTCAACACCTGCGGCTTCCTCGACAGCGCCAAGCAGGAATCGCTTTCGGCGATCGGCGAGGCCATGGCCGAGAACGGCAAGGTGATCGTGACCGGCTGCATGGGCGCCGAGCCCGAGCAGATCGAGCAGGCCTATCCCGGCGTGCTGTCGATTACGGGGCCGCAGCAATACGAATCCGTGCTCGATGCCGTGCACCGGGCGCTGCCGCCGGCGCACAATCCGCATCTCGACCTGGTGCCGCCGCAGGGCATCAAGCTGACGCCGCGCCACTACGCCTATTTGAAGATCTCCGAGGGCTGCAACAACCGCTGCACCTTCTGCATCATCCCGAAGCTGCGCGGCGACCTGGTGTCCCGCCCCGCCAATGACGTGCTGCGCGAAGCCGAGCGGCTGGTCGGCGCCGGCGTCAAGGAGCTGCTCGTCATCTCGCAGGACACATCGGCCTATGGCGTCGACGTGAAGTATGCCGAGAGCCAGTGGAAGGACCGCCAGGTCCGCGCCAGATTCCTCGACCTCGCGCGCGAGCTCGGCGAGTTCGGGGCCTGGGTGCGGCTGCAATATGTCTACCCCTACCCGCATGTCGACGAGGTCATCGCGCTGATGACCGAGGGCAAGGTGCTGCCCTATCTCGACATCCCCTTTCAGCACGCGAGCCCAGACGTCCTCAAAGCGATGAAGCGGCCGGCGGCGCAGGACAAGACGCTGGCGCGGATCAAGCGCTGGCGTGAGGAATCTCCCGATCTCGCTTTGCGTTCGACCTTCATCGTCGGCTTCCCCGGCGAGACCGATTCGGACTTCGCCTATCTGCTCGACTGGCTCGATGAAGCCGAGATCGATCGCGTCGGCTGCTTCAAATACGAGCCGGTCGCGGGTGCAACCTCCAACGCGCTGCCCGGCGCCGTGCCGGATGAGGTAAAGCAGGAGCGCTATAACGCGCTGATGGCGCGCCAGCAGAAGATTTCGGCACGACGGCTCAAGCGCAAGGTCGGCACGCGCCAGCAGGTCATCATCGACGAGGTTGGCCCGACCGTTGCGAAGGGTCGCTCCAGGTCGGACGCGCCGGAGATCGACGGCGCCGTTTATCTGTCGAGCCGCCGTCCCTTGCGCGTCGGCGAGATCGTCACCGCCAAGATCGAGCGCGCCGACGCCTACGATCTGCACGGCAGCGTCGCCGGATTTTGATCTTCACCCGAGCGCGCCCCGCGTTACGCGGCGCGCACGGCTTTCAGGAACCCGGCCACCTTGTCGCGCAGCGCAACTGCATGTCGTGACAATTCACCGGCAGCTCCGAGCATGTCATTGGCAGCAGTGCCCGTGGCATCGATCGTGCGCGTGACGGCATTGATATTTGCGGAGACGCCGCTGGTGCCTGCCGCCGCTTGGCTCACGGAGCGCGCGATCTCCTGCGTCGCATGACCTTGCTGCTCGACGGCAATGGCAATCGTCTTGCCGATATCGCTGATCTGTCCAATCGTGCCGCCAATTCCCTGGATGGCCGCAACAGTATCGTCCGTTGCACGTTGCATGGCGCTGATATGAGCGCTGATCTCTTCGGTCGCCTTGGCGGTCTGGCTGGACAGGCTCTTGACCTCGGCAGCGACGACCGCGAAACCGCGACCGGCATCACCGGCTCGCGCCGCCTCGATCGTGGCGTTCAAGGCCAGAAGATTGGTCTGGCTTGCGATCGCATTGATCATCTCGGTGACCGCTCCGATCTTGGCCGCTGCCTCCGACAGGCTCTTCACGAGATCATTGGTGCGTGCGGACGCCTCCACCGCTTCGGCAGCAATGTTCGAGGAGGTCGTGACCTGGCGGTTGATCTCGGCAACCGAGCTCGACAGCTCTTCGGTCGCACCAGCCACCGACTGAACATTGGTCGATGCCTCGGATGATGCAGCTGCGACGGTCGAAACGCGTTGCGCAGCGTTCTCGGCAGTCGAGCTGAGCGAGCCCGCCGTCACCTCTACGTCCTTGGCAGCCGACGACACGGCATTGGCAATGGAGCCGATGGTTTCCTCGAATTCGCCGGCAAGGTTGGCGATGGCGCGCTTCTTCTCTTCCCGCGCGGCAATCAGCTCCGATAAGTCCCGCCGATAGCTGATGACGACGGGCTGGCCATCGATCTCTGCGGGAACGAGCGTGACCTGCACCGGGACCATCTGCCCATCCGCGCGGCGCGTGATCCATTCGAAGCGGGCGTGGCCGTCCTTCATCGCCCGCGCAAGCGTCTCCTTGACGTACTCCGACGAGCGGCGGCCATCCGCCTGGAATTCGGGAGCCATATCGGCCGGCGAGCGCGACAACAGATCGGCCTTGCTGCGATAGCCGCCGAATCTGACCGCGGCCTCGTTACAGGCGATGATCTTGGGTCCCGCCAGCACCATGATCGCATCGACCGAACGTTCGAAAATTGCTTGCCAGATCTGGCCGTCGCGACCCTGGCTTGTCTGCCGCCCGAAGAATCTCATCCGCTCCCCCCAATTCGAAGCGGGCCAGTGAATAGCAAGAGAATATTGACCAAAAGCTTAATGGTCGCGAGCCGTTAGGGGCGAGGTCAGCCTGCGGCGAGCCAGGTCGGCACCCAACGCTCAGGCCGCGGTGCGCGGGCGAGGTCAGCCTTCGCCTCTGACAGCTCCGCCGGGACGTCGTCAATCGTCGGACGCTCGTCATAGTCGAAGCGCGGCATGACGCGGCCGTCGGCGTAGAGGCCAAAATCCATCGAATACCAAAGCCCGAGCTCCGGCTGCGCGCGGCGCATGTCGTCGCGCAATTCACGCAGCAACGGCTCGATCGCCTTCTCCTCCTTGAACGACTGCGGACCGGAACGCATGACCCGCGCCTGATATTGCGCGCCGACGATCGCGACCTCGAACCGTGTCTTGTCCCAGGGATTTTTGCCTTTCGGTAGATGCGCAGCGAGACGCCAGCCGAGTTCGGCCATCATCGGATGGTTCGCCCAATAGGTCTCGCGCTCCCTGCTCCATCTGTCGACGAAGCCACGAAAGTCGGGCAGGTCCGATGACGCCTCTTCCAGTGGCGTCACCCCGACATCGGAAAGTCGCCTCGCCAACCACTGCGCTAGCTCCACCGTCTCGCATTCCACCTCGTCGTTCGGCGCCAGATCATGCCACGCACGCTCGAACTCCTGCCTCGCGAGCTTGGCGATCAGCCGTGGCAATGACGGAGCAAGTATGTCGTATTCGCCTTCCGATCCAAGTCCCACGATGGGCGGATCGGCTCTGTCCAGGCCCTCGCCATACCAGGCGCCGACGGCCGAGCCGTCCGGCAGCCGCATGAACAGGGCGAACTTGTCGCGCAAGGGGCTGCTGTCGAAGACCGGAGCGGTATCGGCGAACTGTCCGCGCAGATCGAAGCAGCCGACGCTGCCCCAGGGACGCCCCTTCAGCCAGCCCGCAAAATCGAGCAGCAGGGGCGGCGCTTCGGTGCCGGGCGGAAAGGCTCGGCGGATGCTGTCGACGTCGATGCGATAGGAGGGTTCGGACAAGGGGGCCCGCCTGGCGGAATGGAGATGTCTTCTTGGTCGCGCAGGCCGCCGGCCTGGTTCGAACCAAACGGCGCCTGAGAGGTACAAACACGCGGGCGTGAAAATGGTTCGGCGCGGGCGCGATGGATGAAACCTGAATTTTGGGCTGATCTCAGGGCTTTTGCGGCCGTTCTCGCACTGCTGGTGCCCTCGCTCGCCGCCCCACGTCGAACGAAGGCGCAGACGCCCTCACCGTCCGAGCTGCGCGAACAGTGCTTCGCACGCGACATGATCCGCTTTTCGCGGCAAATCCTATTTGGCCAAGCGAGACTATAGCCACGTGTTCGCGCTGGGGCGTCGAGTAATCCGCAACCGCAGCGCGCGAGCAACATCGCGCCGTGCTTCGAGGTCGATCGCCGGCGCCGATTGGGGCGAAGACGACGGTGAAGAGTCGTCGCGATTCACCTGAAGCCGGCACCGCATCGACCGGCCCCCCTCGCGGAGCAGCTTGACAAACCCTGCCCTTCGGCTGTATGGCCGCGACCCATGACCTCTTCTCGGACCCACCGCCGCGCAGCTTTCCGTCGTCGCACCCGCGACGATGATGGGTTGCGCCATGTCCGACGACGCCGCTGAAGCACTGACATCAGCAGAGTTTTCGAGAAGGCCGCACCCGCAAAGTGCGGCCTTCTTGCTATTTCGCGCGTCTTTTTCCCGAAGATCGTCCCTGCCCCCAAGAGGAGTCTGATATGACCAACGCTACCCATCCGTATGATGCGCTGATGGACATCACCGCACGGCCGAAGGCCGTGTTCGTCCGCGGCGCGGGCTCCTACCTCTGGGACGACGGCCGCAAGCGCTATCTCGATTTCGTGCAGGGATGGGCGGTCAACTGCCTCGGCCATTCACCGCCGGCGGTCGCCGATGCGCTTGCGGCTCAGGCCAAGCGACTGCTGACGCCGAGCCCCGCCTTCTACAACGAGCCGAGCCTCAAGCTCGCGCAGGCGCTGGTCGAGAACAGTTGCTTCGACCGGGTGTTCTTCGCCAATTCCGGCGCGGAGGCCAATGAGGGCGCGATCAAGCTGGCCCGGAAATATGGCAGCCGGCACAAGGGCGGTGCGTTCGAGATCATCACCTTCGCGGGCGGCTTCCACGGCCGCACTCTCGCTACCATGTCGGCGTCGGGCAAGAAGGCATTTGAACCGCTGTTCGAGCCGAAAGTCTCAGGCTTCAAGAAGGCGACGCTGAACGACATCGCCTCCGTCGAAGCGCTCATCACCGCGAACACCGTGGCCGTGATGCTCGAGCCGATTCAGGGCGAAGCTGGCGTGTGGCCGGCGACCGACAAGTTCTTGCAGGAGCTGCGCGCGCTCACCAAGGCGCATGGTCTCCTGCTGATCTTCGACGAGATCCAGACCGGCATGGGCCGGACCGGAAAGCTCTTCCACTACGAGCATGCCGGGATTGCGCCCGACATCATGACGCTGGGCAAGGGCATCGGAGGCGGCGTGCCACTCGCCGCCCTGCTTGCGACCGAACAAGCCTCATGCTTCGAGCATGGCGATCAAGGCGGGACGTTCAACGGCAACCCCGTGATGTGCGCCGCCGGGCTCGCCGTATTCGAAGAGGTCGGCAAGCCGGAATTTTTGAAGGCCGTCGCCGACACGGGTCTGCTGCTCGAAAGCGAGTTGCAGAAGGTCTCGGCGCGGCACGGCCTCGGCGAGGTGCGCGGCCGCGGCCTGCTTCTGGCGCTCGACCTGAAATTGCCGATCGCATCTGCCATCGTCGCACAGGCATTTGAAGAGGGCGTCCTCCTCAACGCGCCGCAAGTCGACACGCTACGCTTCATGCCGGCCCTCAACGTGACGCGCGAGGAGATCGCCGAAATGATCGATTGCCTTGATGCGATTTTGACCAAGGCGGGCGCGGCACGGAGGGTGGCGTAGCGTAGGCATATCCACTCCGTCATGGCCGGGCTTGTCCCGGCCATCCACGCTTCAATCGCCGCCAAAACGCGCGGTCAAATAGCGCGCCTTGTCAGAGGTGATTTTCTCGACGATCGGGCCGAGCTGCGCTACCGCCTCACCGGCGTGGCTGTCGAGCAGCGAGTGGCAGGACTGAGCGGGCCAGCCCGGAACACCTTTGTCAGCGCCGAAGGCGCGCAGGACGGCGTCGGATAAAGTGGGGATGATGCTCCATGCGAGCACCGCCGAGAGCCGCACCAGATTCAGGCCCGTCCGTGTCACAACCGCCGCCCGTGCAGGATCCGACTTGATCGCAGTCCACGGCGCCGCCTGCTGGAGATAGGCGTTGGCCACACTCCAGAACGCCCGCGTCTCCGCGGCAGAGGCGCGGAACTCCAACGCTTCGTGATGCTGCCGCAGCGAAGCGATGCGCCGGTCAAGGTCGGCTGCCAGTGCGAGCTCAAGCCCGGAAGGCTTGCCGCCGTCCGGAATGCGGCCGTCGAAGGCAACATGCGCAAAGCTAATGATCCGATTGGCAAGATTTCCAAAGACGTCTGCGAGGTCTTTGTTCACATCAGTGATGAACCGCCTGACAGTGAAGTCCGTATCCGCGCTTTCCGGTGCGTTGGCGACCAGCCACCAGCGCCAGTAGTCGGCCGGCAGCGCCTCCAGGGCAGCGTCGGTGAAGACACCACGTTGTGCGCTGGTGGAGAACTTACCGCCCTCATGGGTGAGCCAATGAAAGCCCTTGATGACGTCGACCGTCTTCCAGGGTTCGTTCGATCCGATCAGCGTCGCGGGAAAGCTGACGGCGTGAAACGGCACATTGTCCTTGCCGAGAAACTGGATGTACCTGACATCGTCGGCCTGCCACCACCAGCGCTGCCAATCGCGGCATGGGCCGGCAGCGGCCCATTCCTGCGTCGCGGCAATGTAGCCGATCGGCGCGTCGAACCAGACATAAAATACCTTGTTCTCGAAACCGGCACGCGGCACTGGAATTCCCCAGGAGAGATCGCGCGTGATGCAGCGATCCCTCAGCGCCGCGGTCAACCAGCTCCTCGCCGTCGACACCACGAAGGGCGGCCAGCCCGCGCGACTGTCGATCCAGGCGCGCAATTTTCCGACGAGGAGGGACTGGCGCAAAAACAGATGCCCGGTTGCACGGATCTCGAGACCCGAGTCTCCCGAGAGCGCCGAACGCGGCGCGATCAGTTCGTCCGGGTCCAGCAGTGCACCGCAGGCATCGCACTGATCACCCCTCGCCTCACCGTGGCCGCAATGGGGACAGGTGCCGAGCACATAGCGGTCCGGCAGAAAACGCTGGTCGACCGGAGACCAGACCTGCTGTAATTCGCGCTCCTCAATCAATCCTGCCGCGTCGAGCTTGCGATAGAAGTGTTGCGTCAACGCGGCGTTCTGCGGCGATGACGTGCGGCCGAAATGGTCGAAAGAGAGATCGAAGCGGCGATAGATATCGGCCTGTATCGCGTGCTGCCGCGCACAGAAGTCGCCGATCTCCTGTCCCGCTCTGAGCGCGCCAAGTTCGGCCGGCGTGCCGTGCTCGTCCGTGGCGCAGACGAACAGCACATCGTCGCCGATCTGTCGCCTGAAGCGTGCGTGCACATCGGCGGGAAGCAGTGAGCCGACGAGATTTCCGAGATGTTTGACGCCGTTCACATAGGGCAGCGCACTGCTGATGAGAATTTTGGTCATGGGAAGCGCTCTTTTTTGCGTTGGAGTAGCGCTGAATCCGAAAGCAATAAAAAAAGCCCTCCCGCGGGACCGGAAGGGCTTGGATTCAGCTCACGCTCGGCACGCAATATGCGCGCACTATCCCATCCGGCAAACCTCCTCGCGGTCGGGCCGGGGCATTCGATTCAGGAATCGTGCGTTCCCAAAGATCACTGGCAATATCCTCTACCCCGCAAGGTAGCATCGTTTCGTGGACGCAATCAAGCCGGCTTACGGCTTCAATATCGACGCGCCCGTGGTGGCACGGCTTTCGAGATCGATATGCGCCTTCGCCGCGTCCTTCAATGCATAGGCGTGGTTGATCGGGACGTGCAGCTTGCCGCTGATCACGGCGGCGAACAGCGTATCGGCGCCTTCCAGCAATTCCGAGCGCTTGCCGATATAGTCGTTTAGCTTGGGCCGGGTCGCAAACAGCGAGCCGTGAGTGTTGAGCTCGGCGATCGCGAATGGCGGCACGGGTCCGGAGGCATTGCCAAATGAGACGAACATGCCGCGCGGCTTCAGGCAGGACAGCGAGCCGGGGAAAGTCGCCTTGCCGACGCCGTCATAGACGACGTCACAGCCTTCGTTGCGGCTGATTTGTTTGACGCGCGCGACGAAATCCTCCTCGTTGTAGAGGATGACGTGGTCGCAACCGTTGGCCTCTGCAAGCTCCGCCTTCTGGCGCGAGCCGACGGTGCCGATGACATGGGCCCCGAGCGCCCTCGCCCATTGGCAGGCGAGCAGGCCGATGCCGCCGGCGGCGGCATGGATCAGCACGCGATGATGTGGCTCGACCCTGAAGGTCTTGTGCAGGAGATACCAGACGGTGAGCCCCTTCAGCATCAGCACGGCGCCCTGCTCGTAGGTGATGTGGTCGGGCAGCTTGACGAGCCGCTCCCAGGGGATGTTGCGCTCGCCGGTGTAGGCACCGAGATTGTGGTAGTAGGCGACGCGGTCACCGGGGTGGAAATTCGTCACGCCGGGACCGACGGAGACCACCTCGCCCGCCGCCTCGTTGCCGGCGATGAAGGGAAGTCCCGGAGCCTTGTAGAGGCCGGTGCGGAAATAGACGTCGATGAAGTTCAACCCGACCGCGTGCTGGCGAATGCGCACCTCGCCCGGTCCCGGCGCCGGCACCTCGACGCTCTCATAGACCAGGACTTCGGGGCCTCCGACCTGGTGCACGCGGACGGCTTTGGTCATCACCTGACCTCCTCGTTCTTGTTGAGCGCAAGCGAAAGCCATCACGCCTGCGTTGTCAACTCGACGCAAGAAGCGGACCGGACAAACCGGCCTATTTGCCGGCCTTCCTGCGATTGCGCTTGGCCAACACGTTGAAGAATTCGACCGCCGCCGAGAACGCAATTGCGAAGTAGATGTAGCCGCGCGGAATGTGAAACTTGAATCCGTCGGCCACCAGCGCGACGCCGATCAGCACCAGAAATGCCAGCGCCAGCATCTTGGTGGTGGGATGCTCCGCAACAAATCGCGCCACCGGTCCCGAGGAAATGTACATCACGAGGCAGGCGATCACGACAGCCGCGATCATGATCTCCAGATCCTGCGCCATGCCGATTGCGGTGATGATGGAATCCAGCGAGAACACGATGTCGATGACGACGATCTGGGCGATCACCCAGAAGAAGGCCCGGCGGCCGGAATTGTCCTCGCCGTCCTCGTCATCCGCATCGACCTCGGCATGGATCTCGTGGGTCGCTTTCGCGATCAGGAACATGCCGCCGCCGATCAGGATGAGATCGCGCCAGGAGAAATCATACCCCCTGAGCGAGAACACCGGCTGGGTCAGGCCGATCAACCAGACGAGGACGCTGAGCAGGATGATGCGGAACACCAGGGCCAGCGCGAGCCCAATCTGACGGGCGCGATGCGCCTGTTTCTCGGGAATACGCGACACCATCACCGACAGGAAGATGACGTTGTCGATGCCGAGCACGATCTCGAGCGAGGTCAAGGTGAGAAGCGCGGCCCAGGCCTCCGGGCTGGTGATGAGATGCATCATGCGAAGGATCTAGCCATCCTGATCACGGCGTCGCTGCCGACAATCCAGAGCGCGATCGCGCACAGCGCGACCTTCACCGCAGTGGCGACCTGGAAATCCATCTCCAGCGCATAGAGGCCGAGCACGGCCCAGATCACGATCAACGTCATCGTGAGCCAGCGCAGCCGCACCACGCGGACCGGATGCAGCACGTGGAAGGGAACGAAGGTGAGGACGACCAGCGCCGCAACCAGCAGCGTCGACCACAATGGCGGCCAGTGCAACAGGAACAGATAGAACGCCGCAGCGTTCCACAGCGCCGGAAAGCCGCGGAAATGGTTGTCCTCTGCCTTCATGCGCAGGTCGGCGAAATAGAGCGCGCTGGTGACGATGATGGCGACCCCGAGCAGTGGCGCCGCGACGGGCAGGAGCAGGCCGCTCGCCACGATCGCATAGGCCGGCACGAACACATAGGTGACGAAATCGACCACGAGGTCGAGCACATCGCCCGACCAGTTCGGCTGCACGTTCTTGACGTTCAGCCTGCGCGCAATCGGCCCGTCGATCGCGTCGATGATCAGGGCGACGCCGAGCCACTGAAACATCGCCGCCCAATGCTCGCGCACGGCTTCCAGCATCGCCAGCAGCGCGACCGCGCCGCCGAACGCCGTGAAGATATGCACGGAGAAGGCCGCGGCACGGGCGGCCGGCGTGGGGTTGAGAGAATCCTGCGGGGTATCCATGGCTGGCGCAGTGCTATCAGAATGAGAACGATTTGCACATAAGGCGCGGCAATGTCCGGCCGTGCAATTCGCGACAAATTCGCGCGAAACAGCGGCTTGAAATTACCGCCGGGCATGTCAAATGTCCGGTCATGACAGATCTAGCAGCACCTTTTGACGCGGCCGTGATCGGCGGTGGACCGGCGGGCATCGCCGCGGCCATCGCGCTGGCGGAGACCGGCGCACGCACGGCGCTGGTGGCGCGGCGCGCGCCCTATTCCGACAACCGCACCACCGCGCTGCTCGGCGGCTCCGTTGAATTCCTGGACGGGCTCGGGATCTGGTCGCGCTGTAGCGACAAGTCCGCACCGCTCGAGGCGATGCGGCTTGTCGACGACACTGGCCGACTGATCCGCGCGCCCGAGGTGCGGTTCTCCTGCCATGAGATCGGTCTCGACGCGTTCGGCTACAACATCGACAACCGCTCGCTGATGCAGGCGCTGGAGGCGCGCGCCACCGAGCTTGCCAATCTCGTTCGCTTCGATGACGAGGCTGACAGCGTCCTCGCCGAGGCCGAGGCTGTCGCGATCCGCACCGCCGCGGGGCGGTATCTCACGGCGCACCTCGTGGTCGGCGCCGACGGCCGGCATTCACTGTGCCGCGAGGCCGCCGGCATCGACGTCACGCGGCGCGATCTGAAGCAGACGGCGCTGACCTTCAACGTCAGCCATTCCCGGCCGCATCGCAACGTCTCGACCGAGTTCCACACGCCGCATGGACCTTGCGTGTTCGTGCCGCTGCCGGGCGATCGAAGCAGCATCGTCTGGGTGACCTCGCCTGCGGAAGCCGAGCGGCTCAGGGCCCTGAGCGACGAGGAACTCTCGACGGCGATCGAGAAGCAATCGCATTCCATCCTGGGCCGGATGACCGTGGAACCGGGCCGCAACTTGTTTTCGCTAGCGATTGAGCGGCCGAAGGCTTTCGCCCGCGACCGCATCGCGCTCGTCGGCGAAGCGGCCCATGTGGTTCCCCCGATTGGCGCGCAGGGCCTCAATCTCGGCCTGCGGGATGCCGCCGATATGGCGAGGCTCGCCGGAGAGGCGATCGCGGCAGGCTGCGATCCCGGTGCTGACGAGGTGCTCAAGCGCTACGACTGGGCCCGTCGTCCCGACATTCTGAGCCGCACCTTCATGATCGATATGGCGAACCGTTCGCTGCTGAACGATTTCCTGCCGCTGCAGCCGGTCCGCGCCGTCGGCATGCACCTGCTCGGCGCCATCGGCCCGCTGCGGCGTCTCGCGATGCGTGAAGGATTGGCGCCAACGTGGCGACGGTAATTTGGCGGCTCACGGAAAAGCCAGCCGGCCGGTCTGGATGAACCACATCACGCTGGTCAACGTGACCACCGACGCAAACGTCCCGAGCAGCACCGCAACCGAGGCAGGCTCGATCCAGGCGTCATTCTGACGCGCGATGACGAACACGTTCAGCGCCGGCGGCAGCGAGGCCATCAGCACGGCGGTCGCGGCCCAGGGTTGCGCGAACGGCCCGAACGCCAGCATCAGCGCGAACGAAGTGAGCGGATGGATCAGCAACTTGACCGCGATCACACCTGGCACCTCCCATGGGACTCGATCGAAAGGCCGCAGCGCCACGGTGACGCCGAGTACGAACAGTGCCGTAGGAGCTGCGGCATTTTGCAGGAAGGTGATGGTGCGATCGAGCGCGACCGGAAGCTCGATATGGAGCGCCGCAACAGCCGCGCCAAAGCAGGCCGACATAATCAAAGGGTTGAGCAGGATCTGCTTCAGCACGACGCCAAAGGCGTGCAGGATCGAGGGATGATCGCGGTCGGAGAGCTCGATCAGGAGCGGCACGATCGTGAAGAGGAAGATGCTGTCGCAGCAGAAGATCAGCGCGGTCGGCGCCGCAGCCTTCGGTCCGAGCACCGCAAGCGCGAGCCCCGGGCCCATATAGCCGATATTGCCATAGCCGCCGGAGAGCCCCGCAAGCGTTGCCTCGCGCAGCGACAGCCGGCCAAGGACCCTTCCGACAATGAGCGCAATGCTGAACGCCGCAACCGTCGACAGCGTGGTCGCAACGAGGAACGGCGGGTTGTTCAGCTCGGAGAACGGCGTCTTCGACATGATCGCAAAGAGCAGTGCCGGCAACGACACGTAGAGTAGGAAAAAGTTCATCCAGGCGAGGCCTGACTCGGGCAGGGACTTGGCCTTACCGCAGGCGAAACCGACGAAGATCAGGCCGAAATAAGGTAGGGCCAGATTGAGGATATCGACCATTTATGAAGTGATTTCTAAGGTAATCGGGGCTATCCGCCCCGCCTCCGCGGGTTAATTCCAAGCAAGGGCACTAGCATCGGCCACAATCCTGGTCTATCGACGAAGCATGATTAAAGCGCGGACCGCCAAATTCCAGATCGGACAGGTCGTGCGCCACCGGATCTTCTCGTTCCGGGGCGTGATCTTCGACATCGATCCGGAATTCAACAACACCGAGGAATGGTGGCTGTCGATCCCTGAGGAGGTCCGGCCCCACAAGGATCAGCCGTTCTACCACCTGCTGGCGGAAAACGCGGAGTCGGAATACGTCGCCTACGTGTCCGAGCAGAACCTGTTGCCCGATGATTCCGGCGAGCCGATCCGGCATTCGCAGGTCGCCGAGATCTTCGTGAAGGACAAGTCGGGAGGCTATCGCCCGCGCAATCCGTCGCTCAATTGATCCGTTTCGAATTCGGCCAATCAAGCCAATAAAAAAAGGCGCTCAATCGAGCGCCTTTTTCGTGTTCCGCGTTGGCCCGATCACTTCTGGGCCGAAGGTGCGGGCGTCGCCTGACCGCTCTGCTCGAGCTTCTTGCGCTGCTCGTCGGCCTTCTTCTGAAGCTCTTCCTGGAGCTTCTTCTGGTTCTCTTCGAACACCTTCGGATCGGTCGGCGGACCGTCATAGGCCTTGGCGAACTCACCTGCCAGCGGCAGCGGCAGCGTCAGCGGCGCGCCATTGGCGTTGATCGCCTGAACCACCAGGTTCTGGCCCTTCTTCAGGTTGTTGATGAGTTCGGCGGTCGCCTCATAGTCCGACATGCAGCCGTTCGCGAAGCAGATCACATAGGGGCTCTGCAGCGGCGGATTGTTGTCGACGATGATGCGCGTGCCGTGAACGAGCTGCATGCCGAGCGGCAGCGTGACGCGAAGAATCTTCTTCGGCTCGCCTTCCGGCTCGATGATCACGGCGGCGATCACCGGCTGGCCGGACTCGATGCGGCCGTCCTTTCCGGTGAAGCAGACCTGCTTGGCATTGGCGTCCTGGCCCTTCAGGCAGAACTTGGTCCAGGGCGCGTAGATCAGCTGGACCTGCTGCTGTTGCTGATCGGCGGGCGGTGCGCCGGCTGGCGGAGCGCCGGCGGCGGGTGCCTGACCCTGAGCCTGCGGCGCCGGTGCGGCGGGCGCGGGCGCCTTGGGAGCTGCCTTCGGCGCGGCTTTCGGAGCTGCCTTCGGCGCCGCCGGAGCAGGCGTTGCGGTCTGAGCCTGGACGGCGAACGGAACAACCAGTGCCGAGGCCGTCAAAAGGGCGAGAAGGCGCCCGCGCGGCCGGACCGACGCGGCCAAAATACGGAAATTCATTGCGGAAAACCCTTTCTGAACGGGAAGTGCCCGAACCGCTCCTAAGCACCGATACTGAGCCGCCTTGGCGCGGCTGTCTCCCCATCAATAGAGGCGGAAACGTGACAAGTTCGACGCTCCTGCGCGATTGCCCGCCTTCTTAACGTGGCGGACGAAAAGATCAATGCCGACAAGCATGTTTGAAGTGGGCAGAGAGGCTTAAGACGAAGGCATATGCTAGGGTTTGGGCGTGACCGGTCTCCGAATCAATCCGCGCGCCGTTGTTCATGTCTAAGTGCCTGCGCTTAGCCGCCGCGGCCTGCGTAGCGCTTGCTCTCGCGGGCTTGAGGTCCGTCCCGGCCAAAGCGGACGAAAGCTACGCCATTGCTATGCATGGCAAGCCTGCGCTGTCGCCCGATTTCACCCACATGCCCTACGCCAACCCCGATGCGCCCAAGGGCGGCCGGCTGATTTGGTCGGTGCTCGGCACCTTCGACAGCCTCAATCCGTTCATTGTCAGGGGCATCGCGGTCCAGCAAGTCCGCAGCTACGTCATCGAAAGCCTGCTGGCACGCGGCAATGACGAGGCTTTCACGCTGTATGGCCTGCTCGCGAAGACGGTCGAAACCGACAACGACCGGACTTACGTGACATTCCACCTCGATCCGCGCGCGCGGTTCTCCGACGGAACACCGGTCCTCGCCGAGGACGTGCTGTTCTCCTGGCAACTCCTGCGTGACCATGGCCGGCCCAACCACCGGCAATACTACGCCAAGGTCGCCAAGGCGGAGACGCCGGATCCCCTCACCGTTCGCTTCGATCTCACTGGCGCCAACGACAGGGAACTGCCGCTGATCCTCGGTCTGATGCCGATCTTGCCCAGGCACGCGGTGGATGTCGCAACCTTCGAGGAGACGACGATGATCGGCCCGACCGGCTCGGGCCCCTATCGCGTCAGCGCGGTCAAGCCCGGCACCAGCGTGACGCTGACCCGAAATCCCGACTATTGGGGCCGCGACCTGCCGGTCAATCGCGGCCTCTACAATTTCGACGAGATCAGGCTCGATTATTATCGCGAGGCCAACGGCCAGTTCGAAGCCTTCAAGCGCGGCCTCTATGACTTTCGCGTCGAGACCGAGCCGCTGCGCTGGCACGACGCATACGACTTCCCGGCCGTCAAGACCGGCGCAGTGATCCGCGACACCATCAAGCCGGGTTTGCCGCAGCCCTCGGAATTTCTGGTGTTCAACACCCGCCGCCCGATGTTTGCCGACATTCGCGTTCGGCAGGCATTGACGCTGCTGTTCGACTTCGAGCTGGTCAACCGCAGCTACTTCTTCGGGCTCTATTCGCGCGTAGCCGGCTACTTCGCGGGCTCGGACCTCTCCGCCTATGGCCGCCCGGCCGACGCGCGCGAGCAGGAACTTCTGAAGCCGTACGCGGCGCAGATCCGGCCGGACGTCATGGACGGCAGCTACCGCCTGCCCGTGACAGACGGCTCGGGGCGTGACCGCGCCACGCTGCGCGCGGCACTGAAGCTCTTGTCGGAGGCGGGCTACGATCTCGACGGCACGGTGCTGCGCAACCGCGCGACGAAAGCGCCCTTCACCTTCGAGATACTGGTAAGCACGCGCGACCAGGAGCGCATTGCGCTCGCCTTCGCACGTGACCTCAAGCGAGCCGGCATCGAGCCGACCGTGCGCTCGGTCGATCCGGTGCAGTTCGACCAGCGCCGGCTCGGATACGAGTTCGACATGATCCAGAACCGCTGGGACCAATCACTCTCGCCGGGCAACGAGCAATCGTTCTACTGGGGCAGCGCCGCCGCCGACAATCCCGGCACCCGCAACTACATGGGCGCAAAGGACCCGGCTGTCGACGCAATGATCGCAGCCCTGCTGGAGGCCCGTGATCATACGGAATTCGTCTCCGCCGTCCGGGCGCTCGACCGTGCCTTGATCGCCGGCTTCTACACGATCCCCCTGTTTAACGTATCGGAGCAATGGATCGCGCGTTGGAATCGGATAGAACGGCCATCGGCTATCGCGTTATCCGGTTATCTGCCGGAGACCTGGTGGCAGAAGGTGGACGCCCCGAGCAAGTAAAAAGGCAACCAGCAAGCGACGTGATGCCGTGAACCAGCCAGCCGTATCGCCGACGCTCGACACGCTGTTCCAGCGGACGCTGACCCGCCAGCCACATGCGCCTGCGCTGTACGATCCCATCAACAAGATTCGCATCACCGGGCATCTGCCGAGACGCTTGACCTATGCCGAAGCCGATCGGGCGATCGAGGCGCTGTCGGCCCATTTCGTCGAGTCCGGCCTGCCGGCCAACTCCGTCATCGCCGTGCAACTGCCGAGCACCGTCGAGTTCGTGCTCACGGTGCTCGCGGCGCAGCGCGCCGGCCTCGTCGTCGCCGTGCTACCGCTACTCTGGCGGCACGCGGAGCTGACCGCGGCGCTCAACCGCACCGCCGCACGTGCGATCGTCACCATGAGCAAGGTCGACGGTGTCATCTACGCCGATCTCGCGATGCATGCCGCGGCAGAAGCCTTCTCTATCCGTCACGTCTGCGGCTTCGGCACCGATCTGCCCGAAGGCATGGCCTCGCTCGACGACGTTCTTTCGCGCGCGCCCGGCACGACTCGTAGCGTCATCCAGGACGGCCGCAAGGCAGCGATGATTTCCTTCGACGTCACGGCGGAAGGCTTTCGTCCGGTACCGCGGCCGCATTTCAGCATCATCGCGGGCGGGCTCGCGATGTCGCTCGAAGCCGACATTCCGCAGGGTGCGACCATCATGTCGGCGTTCACGCCGATGTCGTTTGCCGGCCTCGCCTCCTCGCTTGCGATCTGGCTCCTGTCTGGCGGAACGCTGGCGCTGCATCATCCCTTCGACAGCGAGGTGCTGGAGCAGCAAGTCAACGAGCAAGGTTGCGATGTGCTGATCGTGCCCGCCCCGCTGGCCTCGCGGCTTGGGGAAGCCGATCTCGCGGCGCGGATGCCGGGCTTGCGAAACGTCATCGGCCTGTGGCGCGCGCCGGAACAGGTCGCGGCGAGCGACGCCTGGATCGCGCCGCATGCGCCACTGACGGACGTCTACTTGTTCGGCGAGGCCGGCCTGTTCGGAGTGCGGCGCGGCGAGGACGGCATGCCCGTGCCGGTGATGCCAGGGCCGCATGGCGCCCCGCGCGAGCAGTCGGGCTCCTCTGTTGCGGGCGAAATCCTGCTGACACCGAAAGGCACGCTCGGCCTGCGTGGGCCGATGGTGCCGATTGCGGCCTACGCCCCGCCGCAACCGCTCGGCGACACCCTGTCGGCGCAGCCGCCGCGCGACTATGTCGACACCGGCTACGCCGCGCGGCTCGATCGCCCAAGCGGTGCGATCTGCATCACGGCGCCCCCCTCCGGCATCATGGCCGTCGGCGGCTATCGCTTTCTGTCCAACGATTTGCAGGAGTGGGCGCGCCGGCTTGGTCAGGGCGCCCTGCTCACGGCGCTGCCAGACCGGCTCTCGGGGCACCGTCTGGCCGGCCGCGCCCAGGACAACGCAAGGGCCCGCGAAGCGCTCGGCGAACTCGGGCTTAACCCCCTGATGGTCGAGGCTTTTCGCGACCGCACCGGGCCCGGTTGAAGCGCTTTTCATCGCTTCCGTTGACCGGGCATTAAGGCGGCCGGACTAGATTGCGCGGCATTCGTGTACGTAATCAGAGCTTGAGATGTCCCAGGCGGGCCCAATCCTCTTTGTGTCCAATGGTCAGCGGCCGGCCTTCATTTCGGCGCTCGATGGGGCCCGGCTTTTCCCCGTCATCGACAGCGATTGGGCGAGCGCGGCACGCGCCGTCGAAGAGGTCCAGCCAGCCGCTGTCGTCGGGGCGCTTGCCGGTGGGCATGAGCCGCATCTTGCCGCGGTCGCAAAAGTGATCGCTCAGCAGACGCTTTACCTGCCGCTGATCATCGTCAATCCCCAGACAGCCCTGCCCCATAACGCGCTGCCGTTCACGCTGAGCGGCAACAATTCCGACCACCTCATCGCGCGGCTGCGCGCCGCCATGCGCGTCCGCACGCTGCACGCGACCGTGCTGCGCCGCCTGCCGGAGGCAAAGGTCTCGCTGCCCGACTCCGACCCCGCGCGCGACGCTACGGTGCTGCTGATCGGCCGCGGCTCCGCCTATCCGGCGCTGTCGGTCGCACTCGGCGAGCGCGTGGGCGTAATCGGGGCTCTCAGCATCGAAGCCGCTGCAAAGCATCTCAACACCCGCGACATCGACGGCGTCGTGCTTGCCGAAGGCTTCACCGCGCGCGTTGCGGACGCCTTCCTCACTGTGCTTGCGGAAGACACCCGCTTTCGCAACATGCCCGTGATCGTCACCGCGCATCAGCTCACCCAGGCTTACGACCTGCCCAACCTCGAGCTCATCTCCGGCGAGCCGGCACAGATCGCCGCCAACGCGCTGCCGCTGATCCGTCAGCACGCGATGGAGGCGCAGTTCAGCCGCACGCTGCGCTCGATCGACGCCGGCGGCTGGCTCGATCCGCGCAGCGGCCTGCTCACGCCGGAAGCCTTTGCCCGCGATTTCTCCAAGGCAGTCGAGCAGACGCTCGCCCGCGGCGGCGGCCTGTCGGTGGCGCGCTTTGCTTTCGATGCCCATAATCCACGCGCGCAGTTAGACGCCGCGCGGATCCTGAGCCGGCTGATGCGGCAGATGGATTTCGGTGCCGCTCAGAAGGACGGCTCCGTCATCGTGGTGTTCGCTGAGACCGACTTCCGGACCGCTCACATGATCGCCCGCCGCCTCTCCGCCGTGATGCGCCACACCTCCAACGGCAAACGCGAGCCGCGCAGCGAGCCCGTCGTCAGCGTGGATTCGCTGGCGCCGTCGGATACGGCAAGATCGCTGCTCGCTCGTCTCTCTGCTGAGGCGCCGCGCGCGGCGTCGTAGCTATTCTCTCGATGCCGTAGGGTGGGCAAAGGCGCATAGCGCCGTGCCCACCATCTCTCCACGAAGGTGACAGAAGAGGTGGGCACGCTTCGCTTTGCCCACCCTACGGCTACAGCACCTCCCTTCGCGTCGCCTACGCCGCCTTCTTGCTCGTGGCGAGCTGCGCGAGCTGGCGCAGGATCTCGGTCGTACCGGCAAGCCGCTCCTCCGGCGTCTCCCAATCCTGGAAGAACACCACCTTCATGTCGGGCCGCACCTTCGCGGCCTCGCCGTGGCTGCGAATGAACGACACCAGCCGGTCCGGATGCGCAAAGGAGTTGTCGCGGAAGACGATGACCGCGCCCTTCGGACCGGCATCGACCTTCTCGACATTCGCGCGCCGGCAATAGGCCTTGATCGCCGCGACCTTGAAGAGATAGCGCACCTCGTCGGGCAAGACGCCAAAACGGTCGCGCATCTCGGCGGCAAAGTTCTCGATCTCCTCCTCGGTGTCGAGATCGGCGAGCCGCCGGTAGAGCGACAGCCGCACCGACAGGTCGCCGACGTAATCTTCGGGAATGAGCACGGGCATGCCGATCGTGATCGACGGCGACCAGCGGTCGGCCGCAGGCTCGGAAACGCCGGCCTTGAGGTTGACGATCGCCTCTTCCAGCATCGATTGGTAGAGCTCGAAACCGACCTCCTTGATATGGCCGGACTGCTCCTCGCCGAGCAGATTACCAGCGCCGCGGATGTCGAGGTCGTGCGAGGCGAGCTGGAAGCCGGCGCCGAGCGTCTCCAGTGATTGCAGCACGGTGAGCCGCCGCTCGGCCTGCGCGGTGATCTTCTGCTGCGCCGGCAGCGTGAACAGCGCATAGGCGCGCAGCTTCGACCGGCCGACGCGGCCGCGGAGCTGGTAGAGCTGGGCAAGGCCGAACATGTCGGCGCGATGCACGATCAGCGTGTTGGCATTGGGGATGTCGAGGCCGGACTCGACGATCGTGGTCGAGAGCAGGATGTCGAACTTGCCGTCGTAGAACGCCGTCATGATGTCCTCGATCACCGCGGGCGGCATCTGCCCGTGCGCGACCGCGACCTTCATCTCCGGCACGTTCTTGTCGAGGAAGTCCTTGACCTCGGCCAAGTCATCGATCCGCGGCACCACGTAGAACGCCTGTCCGCCGCGATAGCGCTCGCGCAGCAGTGCCTCGCGGATCATCAGGGGATCATGCGGGGCGACGAAGGTGCGAACCGCGAGGCGGTCGACCGGCGGCGAGGCGATGATCGAGAGCTCGCGCACGCCGGTCAGCGCGAGTTGGAGCGTGCGCGGGATCGGCGTCGCCGACAGCGTCAGCACGTGCACCTCGGAGCGGAGTGCTTTCAACCGCTCCTTGTGGCTGACGCCAAAGTGCTGCTCCTCGTCGACGATGAGCAGGCCAAGGTCGCGGAACTTGATCGCCTTGCCGAGCAGCGCGTGGGTACCGACAACGATGTCGACCGATCCGTCGGTGATGCCCTTCTTGACCTGGTTGAGCTGCTTGGTCGGGATCAGGCGCGAGGCCTGCGCGACCTGCACCGGGAAGCCGCGGAAACGTTCGGTGAAGGTCTTGTGGTGCTGGCGGGCAAGCAGCGTGGTCGGCACGACAACCGCGACCTGCTTGCCTTCGAGCGCGACCGCAAAGGCCGCGCGCAAGGCGACCTCCGTCTTGCCGAAGCCGACGTCACCGCAGATAAGGCGGTCCATCGGACGGCCCTTTTCGAGGTCCTTCAGGGTGGACTCGATCGCGCCCAACTGGTCCTCGGTCTCATCATAGGGGAAGCGCGCGCAGAACTCGTCATAGAGGCCTGGCTGCACCGGTAGCTTTGGCGCTTCGTGGAGTTGGCGCTCCGCGGCGATCTTGATCAATTCGCCCGCAATCTCGCGGATGCGGTTCTTCAGCTTGGCCTTGCGGGTCTGCCAGCCGCTTCCGCCGAGGCGATCGAGCTCGACCGTCGTCTGGTCGGAGCCGTAGCGCGAGAGCAGCTCGATGTTCTCGACCGGCAGGAACAGTTTTGTCTCGGCGGCATAATGCAGTTCGAGACAGTCATGCGGCGCGCCACCGACCTCCAGCGTCTGCAAGCCGATGAAACGGCCGATGCCGTGATCGACGTGGACGACAATGTCGCCGGCGCTAAGGCTCGTCACCTCAGAGATGAAATTGTCGAGCTTGCGGCTCGCCTTGCGCGGCCGCACCAGGCGGTCGCCCAGGATGTCCTGCTCGCTGATGATGGCGATCTCGTCGGTCTCGAACCCGCTTTCCAGGCCCAGCACGGCGAGCATGGTCTCGTTGCGCGGCGTCGCCTGCACGGTTCGCCAGTTATTGACGCTGGTCGTATGCGTCAGCTTGTGGTCGCGCAGCATCGAGGTCATGCGGTCGCGCGAGCCTTCGGTCCAGAGCGCAACGACGACTTTTTTGCGTTGGGCCTGCATGGCCATCACATGCGCGACCACCGCTTCGAAGAGGTTGACGGTGGAATCGTTGCGCTCCGGCGCAAAGTCGCGGCCCTTGCGCGCGCCGGCATCGATGACGCTGGTGCCGTCCGCGGGCACCGAGAACTGCGTCAGCCGCACCAGCGGGATCGCGCCTTCGCGCTTTCCCCACTCCTCTTCGGTCAGATACAGCCTGTCAGGCGGCAGCGGCTTGTAGACGGCGCCACCGGTCGGATGCTCCAGCGCATCGCGGCGCGCCTCGTAGTAGTCGAGAATCTGCTTGAAGCGTTCGCGGATCGCGTCCTCGGCCTGCGGCTCGATCGCGACGGCAGCGCCTTGCAGATAGTCGAACAGGGTGTCCATCCGCTCCTGGAACAGCGGCAGCCAATGCTCCATGCCGGGATGGCGGCGGCCTTCGCTGACGGCCTCGTAGAGCGCATCGTCACGCTCGGGCGCACCAAACTCGGCGACGTAGCCCATGCGGAAGCGGCGGATGGTTTCGGTGACGAGCTGGAATTCCGAGATCGGCACCAGGTCGAGCGAGCGCATGTCGAGCAGCGTGCGCTGCGTCTCGGCGTCGAAGGAGCGGATCGACTCCAGGCTGTCGCCGAAGAAGTCGAAGCGGACGGGCTGGTCGAGGCCGGCCGGGAACAGGTCGAGGATGCCGCCGCGCACGGCATATTCGCCGGGCTCGCGCACGGTCGAGGAGCGGCTATAGCCGTTGTGCTCCAGCCAGGCGACGATGGTGTCCATCGGCACGACATTGCCAGGCGCAAGCGACAGCGCCTGCGCCGCCACCAGATCGCGTGAGGGCACGCGCTGCACGACGGCGTTGACGGTGGTCAGCACGATCAGCGGCTTGTCGCTGCCGGTGAGCGAGGCGAGCCGCGCGAGCGTCGTCAGGCGCTGGGCCAGGATGCCGCCATGCGGCGAGACGCGGTCATAGGGTTGGCAGTCCCAGGCCGGGAACTGGAGCACCGGCAGGTCGGGCGCGAAGAATTGCAGCGCGCGTTCGAGCTGCTGCATGCGCGGCCCGTCACGGCAGATCACTGCCAGGCTGACCGCTGACTTCTTGGGCCGAGCCGCGATGGCGCGGGCGAGATCGGAGACGACGAGCCCCTCGGCACCCTCGGCGACGTTGGCAAGCGTCAGCACACGGCCGGGCGCGAGCAATTCGGCCGGCGATTTCAACCCCTGTTTCATGAATTGCCATCCGCGACCGGGAACGCCTTGATGCGCGCAAACAGCGCGCCGGTGACATCGGCCGGCAGCACCTTGTCGCCGGTGATGGCAGCATAGAGATCGGGATCGTTGACCTCGAGCAGGCGCTCGAGTTCGGTCAGCTCCCTATCGGAGAGATTGCCGATCTCGGCGTCCGCAAAGCGACCGAGGATGAGGTCCATCTCGCGCGTGCCGCGGTGCCAGCAGCGGAACAGAAGCCGCTTGCGGCGCTCGTCCAGGCCGCCGCTCGATCGTGTCGTTCCCGTCATTTCTAGTGAATCCAGTCAAACGCCAAAAGCCCGGACGTGCCGGGCGGGGGTGATATAGCGGCTGAGGCGACCGCTGTCAGCCCTTTGTTGCAGCGGCTCACGGTACTCAAATCATCATGGCCCGGGCCGCTCGCCCGATGAAAAAAGCCGTGGATGCCCGGCATAAAGCCGGGCATGACGGGCAGGAACGATCCTAGATTCATCTCATGCGCCCCAGCCTGCTCAATCCGCTGTTTGCTCTCGTGACCAGCCTGCCCGGCGTCGGACCGAAGCAGGACAAGCTGTTGCGCTATCTGCTTGGCCGCGATGAGACGCCGCGGCTGGTCGATCTCCTGCTGCACCTGCCGAGCAAGGTCATCGACCGCCGGGCGCGGCCAAAGATTCGCGACGCCGTCCAGGGAACCATGGTGACGCTGGAGGTGACTATCGATCGTCATCGCCCACCGCCGCCGCGCAATGCGCGTGCGCCCTACCTGGTCTACGCCAGCGACGATACCGGCGACGTCGTGCTGACCTTCTTCCGCGCCAAGCCCGGCTATGTTGAAAAGCTGCTGCCGGTCGGCGAGAAGCGCTACGTCTCCGGCACGCTTCAGATGTATGACGGCATCCCACAGATCGTGCATCCCGACCGCGTGCTGGACGAGGCGTCCATCGCAAAGCTCTCCGGCATCGATCCCGTCTATCCCCTGACAGAGGGCCTGGCGCTCGGCTCGCTGCGCCGCGCGATCGCCCAGGCGCTGCAAAAGCTGCCGTCCCTGCCGGAATGGATCAGCCCCGAGGTGATGCGCCGCTGCCGCTTCCCGCCCATCACGGAAGCGCTCACCCGTGTGCACCAGCCGGTCGAGCTCACGGACGTGCTGCCGGACCAGCCGTTCTGGTCGCGCCTTGCCTTCGACGAGCTGCTCGCCGGCCAGCTCGCGCTGGCGCTGATCCGCGCGCAATTGCGCAGGCCCGCCGGCGTGCGCAATGCCGGCGATGGCCATTTGCGCAACACGATCATCGACGCCCTGCCCTATGCGCTGACGCCGTCGCAGCGTAACGCCGCGGCCGCGATCGCCGACGATTTGAAGCAACCCGTGCGCATGCTGCGGCTGCTTCAGGGTGACGTCGGCTCCGGCAAGACCGTGGTGGCACTGCTGGCTGCCGCCGCCGTCGCCGAAGTCGGCAAGCAGGCCGCGTTGATGGCGCCGACCGAAATCCTGGCACGCCAGCACATCAAGACCATCGCCCCACTCGCCGAGCGCGCGGGCTTGCGAGTTGCGATCCTCACCGGCCGCGAGAAAGGCAAGGAACGGCGCGACATCCTCGCGCAACTGGCCGAAGGCGAGATCGATCTTCTGGTCGGAACTCACGCACTGATCCAGGACGACGTGATCTTCAGGGCGCTCGCGCTTGCGGTCGTGGACGAGCAGCATCGCTTCGGCGTGCGCGAGCGACTGGCCTTGACGTCGAAGGGCGAAGCGGTCGACGTGCTGGTGCTGAGCGCCACTCCCATCCCGCGCACGCTGGTCTTGACCTATTTCGGCGACATGGACGTCAGCGAGCTGCGGGAGAAGCCGGCGGGCCGGCAGCCGATCGACACCCGCGCGGTGCCGATGAGCCGGCTCTCGGAGGTCATGGACGGCGTCGCCCGCGCGCTGCAATCCGGCAAGCTGGTCTACTGGATCTGCCCTTTGGTTGAGGAATCCGAGGCGGAGGGCACCGAGCATCTGACCAATGCGACGAAACGCTTCGAGAGCCTGCAAGAGCGTTTTGGCGATCGGGTCGGCCTGGTCCACGGCCAGATGAAAGGCACGGAGAAGGACCGCGTGATGGCGCAGTTCGCCGCCCACGAGATCGGACTTCTGGTCGCCACCACCGTCGTCGAGGTCGGAGTCGACGTGCCGGCTGCAACGATCATGGTGATCGAGAACGCCGAGCGCTTTGGTCTTGCGCAACTACACCAGTTGCGTGGCCGTATCGGACGCGGCTCGGAAGCCTCTACCTGCCTCCTGCTCTACTCGGAGCCTCTCGGCGAGATGTCGAAAGCGCGGCTGAGGGTGATCCGCGAGACCACGGACGGTTTTCGGATTGCCGAGGAGGATCTGAAACTGCGCGGCGAAGGCGACGTGCTCGGCGTGCGCCAGAGCGGCCTGCCCGGCTACCGCATCGCGCGCTCGGAGTTCCACAGCCAGCTTATCACGCAGGCCCGCGACGAGGCGCTACGGATCATGAAGGACAATCCGAAGCTGAGCGACGAGCGCGGCGAAGCGCTGCGCTGCCTGCTGTATCTCTACGAGCGGGACGAGGCGATCCCGCTGATCGGGGCGGGTTGATGCTCGTCGGCCTACCTTGTCCCCGTCAGTGGCGGGCCGACCAAAGGTTGGAATGGGCCCGTATGAACCTGCAATGCTCGGCTTCGGTCGAATCATTGGCCGGAAACATGCACTCGAGCCGCAGCTCCTCTGCAGTGACCGTCTGCGGCGTTCCGACCGTTGTGAGCATGGAGAAATAATCCAGCGTCACGCTGTCCTTGACGAAGGTGAGCGGAATCATCGGCATGGCGTCACCCGGCGATGGCGCGCGCCATTCCGGCTTCACGCCCGGATATCGCGACAATTCCGCCAGAAGGGCCTTCATCCTGTCGTTGATGACGCGTCCGACCGCCTCGCGATACACGCGCGCGAGCAATCCCCGGGCCGTCTCCGGCCAATTCGCCACGAAGGGACGCATGCCTTCCGGATCGAACATGAGGTGCAGCAAGTTCCGCGGGGTCGGTCGTGCGGACATGTCGATGAAGCAGTTGAACAGCTGCGGTGCGGCCTCATTGGTCATCAACACGTTCCAATGCCGGTCCATGACGATGGCTGGAAAGGGCTC
Organism: Bradyrhizobium sp. UFLA05-112; assembly: GCF_053572325.1. Lineage (NCBI taxonomy): Bacteria > Pseudomonadati > Pseudomonadota > Alphaproteobacteria > Hyphomicrobiales > Nitrobacteraceae > Bradyrhizobium > Bradyrhizobium sp. UFLA05-112. The sequence goes on from NZ_JBANBK010000050.1 coordinate 59,135, forward strand.
GTGCTGACGCAGCATGCGTTGCAAGGCACGGTTGATGCTCGTCATGGCGGGCGCATCGAGGGCGGGATCGGAATAAGACGGCGCCTAGCCGGCGGCGAGCAGCAGCTCGTTTCTTTCGCGGAGCGGCACATCGAGGGCCTGGGCAAGATCGAGCAACATTTGGCGGCTCGGGATGCTGCGGCCACTCTCCACAAAGCTGATGTGCTTCTGCGAGACACCGGCATCGAACGACAGATCGAGCTGCGTCATGCCGCGAATATCCCGCCATTGGCGCAGGAGAGCGCCCGCCGAAGTGGCGCCTGTCTTGATGTCGCTGGCCATCGCTTTCATTTCGCGCAGTCCTTCTTGTCGATTTGCAGCTTCGTCAATGCGCGTCAGCAGTGGAGGTGCCCCGGCTGCCCCGGGGCACCCTCGCGCCCCCGATCTGAGCTGGATCAACCAAAGGCAACCGGGCCTACTGCACCGACCCAGCGACGCACCTTGGTGTCGTCCTTCTCGTCCATGTAGAAGAAATGGGTCATCGTGGGATGCACCGTAGCCGCCGACCGGTCATCGGGAGTCATGTCCACGACACCGCAAAACACCTTCAGTGAACCGGCATCCCAATATTCGGTGACATGATGCAGCGCAGTGAACCCGGTGTCGATGAAGGCCTTCAGATTGGTGCGGATTGCCTCGCGTCCCTTCCAATCAGCCACACCGAGGTTGCAGACGGCATCCTCGGTGAAGCAGTCAAAGCCCTTTCCGAAGGTTTTGTCGTCGATCTCCTTCCACATGTCGAGGAGCCATTGCGGCGGCTCCTTTCTCGTGAACATGACTTGCATGTCTCTCTCCTGATACAGTGACACAAGCTCGCCAGAAAGCTTCGTTGGATGCTCCGTGGCTGGCGAAGGATCAGGAGAGTAGTCGGACAGAGAATTGGCTCAATTACATGCCAGGTAATAAAGCGAACACCAAACCGCCGGCAACCTAGCCCTTCTTTTCCGTGCTCTTTTCAGCGAACGCCTTCAGCAGCTTTGCATCTGCCGCCTCGCCTTTCGCGTCCTCGGCGAGATGGTCAAACCAGCGCGCAAAACCCTCATAGATTTGACTTGCCGGATGGTCCGGTCCGAGGAAACCGGAAATCTCCCGCATCTCCGCGACCCAGCGATAGCTCTTCGGGATCATGTCCGGCAGCGCGGTGGATAGCCGCGCCAAAATCGCAGGCTGGCTGAGCGCGAGCTCGTCGCGCAGCGCATCGGCAGCGCCGGCCTTGGTGGCCGCGAGCACCATGGCCGAGCCGATTCCGGCGAGACCCTTGACGATACCTGCGTAGGACATTTTCAGCGCGGAGGCCGCGCCGACAGGGCCTTGGACGATCCGCAGGTCGAGACCGAGCTCTTTCAGCACGGCCAGATCCTTTGCGTGCTCGCCGGACGCATAGAACGCCGGCCCCTTGCTGCCCGGCTGCGGCGGGAAGCCGATGATGCCGGCATCGACGAACGGCGCCTGCGCCGAGCCGATGATCTCCTCAATCCCCAGCACAGTATCGACGTTGACCGCGTTGCAGTCGACGACCAGCGGCTTCTTCTCCCGCCTCACGATCACCGCGGCCAACCGCTCGGCGAGCGCCACGGCCTCGCCCGGAGGCACGATCGACAGTATGATATCGCAGCCCGCGATATCGGCATCCTCGGCGGCGATCATGCCCGCCTCCGCGGCGCGCTTTGCGGTTTGCTCGCTGCGCCCCTTCAGCGAGGTCAGTACGCGCGCGCCGTTTTCACTCAGGCGGCGGGCGACCGCGCTGCCCATGGCGCCGGGTGCGAGGATCGCGATGGTTGGGGACATGGCTCACTCCAGTTGGAATGCGAAAGCGATCTGCGTTTCGTCATCTGGAATGATAGCAGAGTGAGGGAACCGCAAAACGAATGCCGGCCATCCCGCGGCGGAATGACTGACGCTCATTCCACCTTGACGGGCTCGGGGCGCACGGCGGCGGCATTGGCGATGCGGGCGGCGTTCGCCACACCCGCGAGGGCTGCGATCTTCTTCGGATCGGGACTCGATCCCGGCTGCACCACGCCCGCCGACATGATCAGCGTCGCAGCATCTTCCGCGCTCAACTCGACCTCGATGATCTTGCTCTTGGGCACGTAGAAGAAGAAGCCCGTGGTCGGGTTGGGCGAGCAAGGCAGGAACACCGAGACGTGCTCCTCCTGTCCCGGCAGGCTGCGGGAGATGTCCTCGCTCGGCGATTGCGAGATCAGCACGATCGACCACATGCCCGGCGAGGGAAACTCGACCAGGCCGACTTTCCGGAAGCTCGAGCCCTTACCCGAGAACAGCGTCTCGAACACCTGCTTCAGGCCGCGGTAGATGGCGCGCACGGCCGGGATTCGGCCGAGGAAGGTCTCGCCGACATCGACCAGCGTCCGGCCGATCAGATTGGCAGCGAGGAAGCCGACCAGCGTCAGCGTGAAGAATGCGACAATCAGTCCCCAGCCGGGAACACCGTACGGCAGATAGGTTTCCGGCCGATAGGCCAGCGGCACGAACGGCCGCACCACCCCGTCGACCCAGGTGACGAACCACCAGACCAGGTAGAGGGTGATCGCGATCGGACCCGTAACGACGAGCCCGGTGAGGAAATAGTTGCGGAAACGGCCCATTAGGCCGGTATGCGGCTCCGGGGGCAGGTCTTCGGCAGGCGCAGGCGGGGACGCGTCGTCACGGGCGGTCATTCGGGTTCCAGGTCGGTCGCAGCACTCTAGCTAGGGTCTTCTAGCAGATTTTTGAAGGTGCAAGGCGACCGCGCCTGCTCTCCTTCTGTGCCCGGCCCGCCTATTCGACGGTCACCGATTTGGCGAGATTGCGCGGCTGGTCGACATCGGTGCCCATCACCACTGCCGTATGGTAGGCCAAAAGTTGCACGGGAACGGCATACACCATCGGCGTGAAGGCTGCCGCCATGTCGGGCATGACGATGGTGACGAGCGAATCGACCGTCGCCTCCGCCGCGCCCTTGGCGTCCGTCATCAGGATGATGTTGCCGCCGCGGGCGGCGACTTCCTGCATGTTGGAGACGGTCTTCTCAAACACGCGATCGTGAGGCGCAATCACCACGACCGGCACGGTCTCGTCGATCAGCGCGATCGGCCCGTGCTTAAGCTCGCCGGCCGCGTAGCCCTCGGCGTGGATGTAGGAGATCTCCTTCAACTTCAGGGCGCCTTCGAGCGCGAGCGGGAAGCTGGTGCCGCGGCCGAGATAGAGCACGTCGCGTGACTTGGCGATCCTGTGCGCAAGCTTCTCGATCTGCAATTCGGTGGTGAGCGCGTCCGCCATCAGGCGCGGGACCTCGACCAGGCCGTGCACGAGCCTGGTCTCGTCGTCCTCGGACAATTCGCCGCGCGCCTTGCCGGCCGCGACCGCGAGCGAGGCGAGCACCATGAGCTGGCAGGTGAAGGCCTTTGTGGACGCGACGCCGATCTCGGGACCGGCGAGCGTCTGGAGCACCGTCTCGCTCTCGCGCGCAATCGTCGAGGTCGGCACGTTGACGACGGCGAGCGTGTGTACGCCTTCGGCCTTGGCATAGCGGAGCGCGGCGAGCGTATCGGCGGTCTCGCCCGATTGCGAAATGAAGATCGCCAGATCGCCCTTGCGCAAGGGAGACTCGCGATAGCGGAACTCGGAGGCGACGTCGACCTCGACCGGCAGGCGCGCCATGCGCTCGAACCAGTATTTTGCGACGTAGCCGGCGTAGCTCGCCGTGCCGCAGGCCGTGATCGTGACGCGCTGGATATCGCGAAAGTCGAACGGCAGCTTCACCGGCAGCGA
>NZ_JBANBK010000051.1:0-62559 GCF_053572325.1 Bradyrhizobium sp. UFLA05-112
TGTCCGCGCCCACGATCTCCGAATCATGGTTGCCCATGGATTCAGAACTTCGCAAGAAACACAACTGTAATGCTAGGCCTTACGCCCCGCAGATGATCACGCCGTACCAGCCGAGCCCGCGGTAGGTCTCATAGCCCGGCGTGGCGTGGAAGGCGACGAGGGCGCCAGTGCGGTCGTGATAGAATCCGGAGCGCTGGCCGTTCATCGATAGCGAGACGCGCTCCGACAAAATGCCCTGGCCGTCGGATGCGGCGATGACGCGCAAGTTCGAGTCGACCAGCAGCACACGCGCCTTGTCGCTGTCGCCGACGCGCACGCCCTGCACGATGGCGCGGGCCTGCGACTCCCAGTCGAAATGGATGGCGAGCACGCCGATTGGTGCGCCATTGGCCTCGCCGCCCGCGCGGACGCTCGCGCAATAGGTCGCAACCTGCGCATTGCCGAGCAGTGGCTGGTTCTCGACGTCGCCAGCGACGTAATCGTCGCCGGAACGCAAGGTGCGCGCCTCACGAAACCATTTCGTGTTGGCGACGTTCTGGCCGACTACGCGAAAACGGTCGGCGCGGCCGTTGGCGATCACGTTGCCGTCGAGGTCGCAGAGCCAGAGATCGAGATAGACGGTGTAGGCGCCGAGGATGACGCCGAGGCGCTGCGAGGCGTGCGAAACCGCCGCCGCGCTCGGGGAGGCGGCGCAGTCGACCACGGCGGAGTCGGTCGCCCACCAGCGTACGTCGCAGGTGCGTTCATAGAGGTTGCGGTCGATCAGCTCGATGGCATTGAGCGACAGATCGACCATGCGCTCGCCGCGCGAGCGCTGGCTCATCCGCTCGATCGAGGAGACGAGATCGCCGGTGCGTTTCGTCAGTTGGGTCTCGAGCTCGCGTGCGATGGTCTCGACTTGCTGGCCGACGCCGCGCACCTCCTGCGCCACCACCGCAAAGCCCGCGCCTTGCGCGCCGGCGCGCGAGCTTTCGATCAGCGCGTTCAGCGCCAGCATCTTCATCTGGTTGGTGATCTGCTGGATCGATTTGGTCTTGTCGACCGCGATCTGGTTGACCTCGGCCGTCAGGCGGTTGATCAGGGCGGAGATGTCGGAATTGTCGTCGGCGGCTTCAGGATTGGTTCCGGTGGGAAGCGGCTTGGTCTTCAGGGCCAGCGCAGCAGACATCGAGGGGATTCCCTTGCAATGAAGTCTGACCTGCAATGACCCGGAACTAAAAATTACAGATCGAATACGGGCCTTTTTCGAGGATTCCGCCTAACGCCCACTTAATTTGCTGCCGCCCCGACTGCTCAAATGATAATCAGATCGCATACGGATTCGGCAATCCACCGCTTTATTCGGCCCGGACATTGCAAATGGCTCGAGTTTCCCGGCGGAATCCTGATCGCCATAGCCACACGACCTGATCTGAACTCATCGAAGCCGCCGAATCATGATGCCGTCTGCCACCGCGTTGCCCGTCGAGCTGCCCCAGGCGTTCCTTGGCGTTACGCGCTCGCTCACCGACAAGCTCTGGCGTGACCGGCTGGACGCGCGCGGGGCGGCGAGGGCGCTCGCCATCGTCCAGCGCCACCAGCTGCCGGAGCTTTTGGCGCGGGTGCTGGCGGGGCGCGACGTCGACATCGACGCGGTCAGCGACTTCCTCGATCCGACCATCCGCAAACTGCTGCCGGACCCGTTCACGGTGACGGAGATGGAGGCCGCCGCCAAGCGCATCGCGGAGGCGGCGGTGCGGGGCGAGAAGGTCGCTATCTTCGGCGATTACGATGTCGACGGCGCGACCTCGGCCGCGCTGCTCGCCTGGCACCTGCGCCATTGCGGGCTCGATCCCCTGATCCACATTCCTGACCGCATTTTCGAAGGCTACGGCCCGAACACGGAAGCGGTGCGGGCGCTTGCTGCGAAGGGCGCGACGCTGCTCGTCACCGTCGATTGCGGCACCACCAGCATCGAACCGCTCGCCGAAGCAAAACGGCTCGGCATGTCCGTGGTGGTGATCGATCACCATCAGGCCGGCGCGGAGCTGCCGGCGGTCGACGCGTTGGTCAATCCGAACCGGCTCGACGATCTCTCCGGCCTCGGCCATCTTGCCGCCGCTGGGCTGGTGCTGGTCACGCTGGTCGCGGTCAATCGCGAGTTGCGCCAGCGCGGCTTCTGGACGTCCGAGATGCCCGAGCCCGATCTCCTGGGCATGCTGCATCACGTCGCGCTCGGCACGGTGGCTGACGTGGCGCCACTGATTGGCCTCAACCGCGCTTTTGTCGTCAAAGGGCTGATCGCGATGCGGCGGCGCGACCATGTCGGCCACACCGCGCTGATGGACATCGCGCGGCTCAACGGTCCGCCGGAGGCCTGGCATCTCGGCTTCATGCTGGGACCGCGCATCAATGCCGGCGGCCGCATCGGCCGCGCCGATCTCGGCGTGCGGCTGCTGCTGGAAGGCGATAGCGTCGAGGCCGCACGCATCGCGGCCGAGCTCGACCGCCTCAACGGTGAGCGCCGCATCATCGAGCAGGCTGCCGAAGCGCAGGCCGAAGCCGAGGCGCTCGCCTCGATCGGCCTCGAGGATAAGCTCGGCGTGATCGTCACGGCCTCCGAAGGCTGGCATCCCGGCGTGGTCGGCCTCGTCGCCTCCCGCCTGAAGGAGAAGTTTTCGCGGCCCGCGTTTGCCATCGCGCTCGAGCCCGGTGGCATCGGCACCGGTTCGGGCCGCTCAATCGCCGGCGTCGATCTTGGCAAGGCGGTTCGGCAGGCTGTCGCCGATGGCATCCTGCTCAAGGGCGGCGGGCATGCCATGGCCGCCGGCGTCACGCTGCGCAAGGAGAAGCTCGCCGAATTCCGCGCCTACCTCGAAAGTGCGCTCGCGCGCGACGTTGCGGAAGCACGCCACGTCAACGAGCTCTTCATCGATGGCGCGGTGTCCGCGCGCGCGGTGACGCCCGTACTCGCCAACACGCTCAATCGCGCCGGCCCATTCGGCAGTGGCAATCCGGAAGCCGTGCTGGCGCTGCCGGCGCATCAGCTCGTCTATGCCGACGAGGTCGGGCAGGCGCATTTGCGGTTGCGGTTCAAATCGGGCGACGGCGCGATCGTCAACGGCATCGCGTTCCGCTCCATCGGCCAGAAGCTCGGCAACGCGCTTCTCGCCAATCGCGGCCAGCAGTTGCACGTCGCGGGCGCGCTGTCGCTCGACCGCTACCAGGGCGCCGAGCGCGTGCAACTTCGCGTCATCGACGTCGCCTTGCCTGACCAGGGGCCGCAAACCATCCGATAGGCGCACCAACAAAAAAAGGAGGTGCAGGCCGCGGAGGATGTGAGCTTACGCCAAGGTATCAGCCACCCTGCCGCAGCTTCGCCAGCACCTTCAGCCCGCCATAACCATCCGTGGGTGTGATGCCAGCCCTTTGCTGAAAATCCTTGATCGCTTTCATCGTATCGTTGCCGACGCGGCCATCGGTGCCGCCGGTGTCGAATCCGGCTTTCGTCAATCGCGTCTGCATCTCCTGCACCTCGGCGAGCGTCAATGCGCGCTCCGAGCCGGGGAAAGGCTGGATGAAGGGCGGCGCGCCGAGGCAACGGTCGCCGAGATGGCAGATCGCCAGCGCATAGTTCATCGATGGATTGTAGCTCTTCACCGAATAGAAGTTTGGCCCCAGCAAGAACGTCGGCCCGCCCGCGACCGGCGTCCAGATCTGAGCCGAGGCATTGGGTTGCGGAAATGGCTGGCCGTCGGCGCGCGTGACGCCAGCGGCTTGCCAGGCCGCATATGTTCGACCGCCGCTTAGGTTGCCGGGCGCGCGTACCTCATAACCCCAATGCTCGCCGCGATGCCACTTGCCGCGGTTGACCAGATATTTTGCCGTCGAGCCCAGCGCATCATCGGGCCTGCCGAATGGTGAGACCTTGCCGTCGCCGTCATAGTCGATGCCGACATTGAGCCAGACTTCCGGCATCCACTGCGAATGCCCCATCGCGCCGGCCCAGGAGCCGTGCATCTCTTCCGGCGTGCTCCAGCCTTTGTCGACGATGCGTAGCGCGTTGATCAGCTCGGTCTGCCAATAGGCCTTTCGGCGCGGCTCGTTCCAGGCGAGCGCAGCAAGCGAGGGAAAAACCGGCTTCATGTGGTTCTGCTGCACCAGCGGATCGCCATAGGCGGATTCCACGCCCCACAGCGCAAGCAACGTGCCGCGCTCGACGCCGAAATCACGCTCGATGCGGGCGAACAGTGCCTCGTTGTTCTTCAGAGCGATCTTGCCGTTGATGATGCGCCAGTCGGAGACGCGGCGGTTGATGTACTGCCAGACCTGTTCGTTGAACTCCGGCTGGTTGCGGATCTCCTTGAACACGCTCATGTCCGGCTCGACATGCGCCATCGCGCGCTGCCAGGTGGCGGCCGAAATGCCCTTCGCCATCGCGCGTGCACGAAAACTCTCGCGCCATTCCTCGAAGCCGGGCGGGGTGGCTGCAAGGGCAGGCGAAGCGATGAGGGCGGCCGCGCCGAGCAGGGATTGCAGCGCACTGCGACGGGTCGGGTGGGGTGAGGAATCAGGCTGGTTCATGCGGGCAGTTTAGCCGGAAGCAGGCGCTCTCGTTGGTGAAACCTGAAGCCGGAGGGGCGACTTTCGGCCCATCGGTTTACGGAACTTTCGCATGTCATTGCACAGAATGACGGCCATGCAGGAGCTATTCGACCTCATCCGCGCCAATCCATGGCCCTTTGCCGCCGGGTTGATCGTCGTCATCGTGGCGATTCTGGCGGAACATTACGGACGCGGTGGCGATGGCACCGAATTCCCTGACATTTCCTGGGACGACTAGACCGGGTCTTCCTAGTCCGCCTGCAACTCCGTTGCGATCCGCGCCAGCCAGCGGCGGATGGTAGTTTCGGCCTTCGCGTCGAGCCCTGCGGCAAGGCGCTGCTCCAAAGCGAGAACACGCTCCCGGCATGTCTTCAGGAGTATCTTGCCGCGCGCTGTCAGCGTCCATTGCAGGATGCGGCCGTGCACGGGATGCGGCGACTTGCGGATCGCGCCGTCGCGTTCGAGATTGCCGATGATTACGCCGACGGTCTGCGGCGTCAAAAAGGTCAGGCGGGCGACCTCCGCTCCGGAGAGACCGGGATAGGCCTTCAGCATGGTCAGCACCGCAAATTGCGGTGGCGTGACGCCGAGATCGGTGAGGCTGCGCTCCATGCTGAGCCTCACGGCGGCCTGGGCCTGGCGCAAGAGATAGCCGAGATAGCCCGCTTCGCCGCGTTTGCCTTCGCCGGGAGCGGGCGGAGCGATTGTCCGCTCCAGTTGCATATTTGTGATCCGACGAGGCTTGCGCATAATATCAGAGCCCTGATAACTTGTAAGTACACTGACAATATCAGGAGGTGAGGTCCATGTCACACGCCCGCAGTGAATATGAAGACTTCAAGGCGCTTGCCCCGGACGCCTATGACATGACGCTCGCGCTTGGCCAGCTTGCAGCCAAGGCCGGCCTCGACAAGCATCTGCTCGAGTTGATCAAGCTGCGCGCCTCGCAGATCAACGGCTGCGCTTTCTGCGTGCAGCATCACATCCTGCTGTCCGAACGGCTCGGCGTACCCATCGACAAGCTCAATCTGGTCGCAGTGTGGCGCGAGGCGCCGATCTTCTCGGCGCGCGAGCGGGCGGCGCTCGCCTGGACCGAGGTGCTGACATTCCTGCCCGAGGGTGTCAGCGACGACGTCTATGCCGAGGCAAGCCGCGAATTCTCGGCGGTGGAGCTAATGTACCTGACCTCGGCGATCGCCTCGATCAATGTCTGGAACCGCTTTGGGGTCGCCTATCGCTGGACGCCGCCGCAGCGGCCGGCCGTGGCGCACGCCAAGGCGTCATGATCCGTTACCCTTTCGGGAGGACACAAGAATGTCGTCAACGATATCAGCCATCTCCACTGCTCCCTGGCGGCTTCAATCGCGACCGCTGTCGCTCGCGATCGTCGCGGGGTTCGCCTGCGCGTTGGCCGTTGGAAAGGCGCTGCCGGTAACGATGGACACCGTCTCCGGTGCGCTGGCGCCGCTGTGCGCCAACGCAGCGGATGGATCGTCGCTCGACAAGGTCGAGCCTATCGGCTCCTATGCGCTGCCGAACGTGCCGGGTAAGCGTGTCACCATCGTGCGCGTCACTTACGGCCCGGGCGGCTTCTCGCGGCCGCACCGGCACGCCGGTTCCGTCACCGCCTATATCACCAAGGGCGAGATCCGCTCTCAGCTCGGCGGCGGCCCGGTCGAGACCTTCACAGTCGGGCAATCCTTCTTCGAACCGCCGGGCTCGACGCATCTGGTGTCGGCGAATGCGAGCAACACGGAGCAGGCGGAGCTGATCGCCGTGTTCGTGGCGGATGAAGGCGCCCAGCTCACGACGTTCATCGACTAACGCTGTGTGGTTAGAATGGCGCCGGCGTAAGTTCGCGCTATTGCGTCGCCTTGCCGGCGCCCGACACCATCGACTTCCAGTCGATCGCGGAGGCATGATCGGAATGGATCATGCGCTCGAAGTTGCGTTTGGCCTTGCCCGTGTCGTGATTGATGGAGGCATCCTTCAGCATGGCGGAGGCATCCCGATGCGCGCACAGCAGAAATACGGTGCTCGCAAGCACGGCCAATGTGGATGGTCTTTTCTGCATGATCCGGACATCCTATTCGGTGTAATCAGTGGCGCGCGACGTGCCGCACAATAGGGGCTCGCGGCGCGTTCCGGAACCGAGGGCAGCGTCAGAAGATCGTGAACCACGGAAGTTCCGAACCTAACCGACGCGCCTCGACCTTCTGCGCCGGCTGTCGCGATATTGCATCTCGGACGTCATAGCCTGCGGCCATTCCCACACTGCGAATGCCGACGATGATGGGGATTGGGGACATCGCGACTGTGAGAGCATTTTTGCATGCCATTGGCGTTCCAAACGCCAGGATGTTCAAAGCGCCTCGCATTGCGCCAAGCGCGGCTCGCCTCAATTGTCTTCGCTGCTTGAGCCTTCGCGCTGGTCCGGCTTGACCGCATCTTCGGGTAGCGCGTGCGCAAGCGGTTGCGCCGCGCCGGCGACCTCCGGGCCGATCTCGCGGCCGCGGCCGCGGATCAGGCGTTCATAGGCGGAGACGAGGGTGACGTAGGGATTGACCCAGATCCAGCCGTCGCGGGTGAACACTTGGACGTCGAAATGCAGGTGCAGCGAGGTGCCGCCGGGATGGTCAAGATAGTTGGAGATCACGCCGATCTTCTCGCCCTCGCTGACGGCGTGGCCGTTGACGAGGCCGTCGGCGTTCATCGCGGAGGGGTTCATGTGCATATAGCGGAAGCGGATATGCTCGGTGCGGCTGTTGACCTGGAGCGTCGCCGCTTGGTCATTCGGCCCGCGGATCACGGTCGCATCGCGCACGGCGACGACGCTCCGCTGCTTGGGGTCGCAGCGTTGGCCGGCGTCAGTATTCGCCGCGCAATCGGCGGCGCGGATGTCCTCACCCTGGTGGCCATAGCCGCCCGGGCACTGCCAGACCGCGAAGCTGCGGGACTCGCAAAAATTATCGCGCCAGGGATAAGTGGCCGGCCCGTCGATCCGGTCGCGCTTGCCATAGGATTGCGAGCGGACGAAGGCCGTCGCCTTCGCCAGCGGAAAGCGAATCTGCGCATAGGCCATGACGTCGGGATGGCCCGTCTGCTTGCGGTAGCCGGTGTTGGGAATGATGTCGCCGCTCGGCCGGTAGTCGAAATCCGCCGATCGCCCCAAAGGCCGATCGACGATTTCGGAGGCGATGTCCGTCAGCGGACGCACGCGCTGGCCGCCTGCCACATGCAGCGCCTTCAGGAAACGCTCCGCGACCGGGTAGGCCTCCTTGCAGGCGAGCCGCCGCGGCTTGGCAACGCTGTCGAGGCACTGGATCGACACGACATAGGCGGCGCCGAAGCGGCTGAAGGCGTAGCGCACATAGCCTTCGCGGATGAAACGGCGCAGATCCGGATATTGGCCGGATAGGGACTTGACCGGCTCGCCCTTGCCGCCGGCGGGATCGGCAAGATCGTAAATCAGGGCGGAACCAGTGATCTGGACCTCTACCGGCTTTGCGAAAACCCGTTGCGGCAGGCCGTCGCCGGCACCCGGCTCGAGCGAGAAAACGGCGTTGTAGCCGGCAGGTCCCGCATCGAACAGGTCGGCCGCACTGAAGTCGGACTGGTCGCGGGTAAGCGACAGGTTCGCTGGCGCGCCGCTGCGCTGCGCGTCGAGATAGGCGGCGGCATCGAAGGGCAGCAGCACCGGAACGGAGCTGCGGGCGATACCTGAGAAGAATTGCGAGGAAACCCCGTTGAGTTGCACCAGCGCTGGCAGCGCGCGAGGGTCGAAGCGGCCGACCGATCGGCGCTGTGCGAACACGAAGTCACCGGCGATCGCGGGATGGGCGTTGATTTCGCTGCGGAGCTGGTCGAGAGCTACACGCCAGTCGATGCGCAGCGCCGTGAGCGAGGGGGTGCGGAATTCGTCCGCGGACAGCGGCACCGCCTCGGCAACCAGAAGCGTAAGCAACCCCAGAAGAGACGAGACGAAGCGGAACCTGTGCCTGCCCACTGTTGTCCCGCCCCCCGGCGACCTTGCCTGTTCCGACCGCTCGGCCGCTTTGCCTAGTCCTTGGCGCGCTCGGAGTATGAGCCGTCTTCAGTCATCACCACGATGCGGGTGCCGACCGAGATGTGCGGCGGCACGGTGGTGCGGATGCCGTTGGAGAGCACGGCGGGCTTGTAGGACGACGAAGCCGTCTGGCCCTTGGTCACCGGCTCGGTCTCGACCACTTCCAGTGTCACGCGCTGCGGCAGAGCGAGCGAGACCACGTTGACATCGTGGGTCGACAGCTTGACGGTCATGTCTGGCTGAAGATAGGCGGCGGCATCGCCGACGACGTCCTTGGGGACCTGGACTTGGTCATAGGTCTCGGGGTTCATGAAGTGGAAGCCGTCGCCATCTTCATAGAGGAACGTGTAGTTGCGCTCTTCGATCGTGGCCTTCTCGACCTGGTCGGTGGTCTTGTAGCGCTCGGAGATCTTTACCCCGTCCGAGATTCGGCGCATTTCGATCTGGCTGACCGGCGTGCCCTTGCCGGGATGGATGTTCTCGGCGCTCACGACGACATAAAGCTTGCCGTCTTGCTCGATCACGTTGCCCTTGCGAATAGAACTGGCGATGACTCTCAAAGCTGTATTTCCTGCTTGCTTAGCCCGGCACCGGCCAGGGCGTGGTCAAATTGATGGGGGACTGCGGGCCTTGAGTCGGACCTCGGCGCCCTTTTCGGGCCGCAACATACTGATTTTGCCGTTGGATGCCAGCATTTTGCTGCCCCCCGGGATGGTCCGTTGATGGTTGGGGACAAGCCCATCAGCCCGTTTTGGGCCCCCAACCGGCACATCGACCGACGACCGTTCCTCCAGGCAAGGGGGGCGATCACGGCGGCAGTCCGGGCCTTCTTCGCCGAGCAGGGCTTTGTCGAGGTCGAAACCTCGGTTTTGCAGGTCTCGCCGGGCAATGAAACCCATCTGCATGCGCCCCGAACCGGGATCATTCGCCCCGACGGTAGCGCGGTGACGCGGTATTTGCGGACTTCGCCGGAATTTGCCTGCAAGAAGCTGCTTGCGGCCGGTGAGCCCCGGATTTTCGAGCTGGCGCGGGTGTTCCGCGACCGGGAGCGGGGCGACCTGCATCTGCCCGAATTCACCATGCTGGAATGGTACCGCGCTGGCGCCCCCTATGACGCCATCATGGCCGACTGCGTCGTCGTGATCGCACACGCCGCGCAGGCGACCGGAATCGGCCGGTTCTCATTCCGTGGCCGGACCGCCGACCCCTCCGCGGAGCCGGAGCTTTTGACGGTTGCCTATGCCTTCGAGCAATTCGCAGGCATCGACCTGCTGTCGACCATTTTAGGCGACGAGGGCGACCGCGATGCGCTCGCCGCTGCCGCCGGGACGAAGGTGCGGGTGACGGAGGACGACACCTGGTCGGATATCTTCAGCAAGGTCCTGGTCGAGCACGTCGAGCCGCATCTGGGGCAGGGGCGTTTGACCATTCTGTTCGAATACCCATCTCCCGAGGCAGCGCTGGCCCGGGCGAAGGCGGACGATCCGCGGGTCGCCGAACGGTTCGAGGTCTATGCCTGCGGGGTGGAGCTTGCCAACGGCTTCGGCGAATTGACCGATGCCCCGGAGCAGCGCCGGCGCTTTCAACTGTCGATGGCGGAGAAGCAGCGGCGCTACGGCGAGGCGTATCCCCTGGACGAGGATTTTCTTGCCGCCGTCGGCCAAATGCCGGAAGCGAGTGGCGTGGCGCTCGGCTTCGACCGGCTGGTGATGCTGGCGAGCGGCGCACAACGGATTGATCAGGTGGTATGGACGCCGCCTCAGGGTGAGACATGACGAAGGCCAATCTTGCACGCACCTTGCGTGAGCCCAGCGAGCTCGTAGAGCGCGGTCTCGCGCCGGCCCCGGAGCTCGCGGCGCTCGAGCGCGTCGCCTCGCGCTACGCGGTCGCGATCACGCCGGAGCTCGCCAGTCTCATCGACAGCTCAGATCCCGATGATCCCATCGCGCGGCAATTCGTTCCGAATGCTGCGGAACTCGAGGTCCAGCCGGGCGAGGATGCCGATCCGATCGGCGATCACGCCTGGTCGCCGGTTCCTGGCATCGTGCATCGCTATCCCGACCGGGTTCTGTTCAAGCTCGTGCACGTCTGCGCGGTCTATTGCCGCTTTTGCTTCCGCCGGGAAATGGTCGGCCCGGGCAAGGAGAACGCGCTGTCGGAGAGCGCCTATCGCGCAGCGATCGCGTATATCCGCGCGCGCAGCGAGATCTGGGAGGTGATCCTTACCGGCGGCGATCCCCTGATGCTGTCGCCGCGGCGGATGGGCGAGATCATGGCCGATCTCGCCGGGATCGATCACGTCAAGGTCATCCGCCTGCACACCCGCGTGCCGGTGGCCGATCCCGACCGCGTCACCGACGAGATGGTCGCCGCCTTGAAGGTGAAGGGCGCCACGACCTGGGTCGCGCTGCACGCCAACCACGCCCGCGAGCTTACGGACAAGGCGCGCGACGTCTGCGCCCGCCTCGTTGATGCCGGTATTCCGATGGTCAGCCAGTCGGTGCTGTTGCGCGGCGTCAATGACAGCGTCGCCGCTTTGTCGGATTTGATGCGTGCTTTCGTCGAATGCCGGATCAAGCCCTACTACCTGCATCACGGCGACCTCGCGCCGGGCACGTCGCATCTGCGCACCACGCTCGCGGACGGGCAGGCCTTGATGCGCGAGCTGCGCGGCCGGGTGTCGGGATTGTGTCAGCCGGAGTTCGTGCTCGATCTTCCCGGTGGCGCCGGCAAATCACCGGTTGGCCCGAATTACGTGTTGGCGGTGCAAAATACCGCAGCCGCCAAAGGTGATGCGGCGTCGGAAACGCGCTATCGTATCGTTGACTATTGCGGCGACGTTCATCTCTATCCGCCTGAGAGCTGAGCGGACAAGACGAGGACGCACCGGCCTTTCGGAGTGGAGGAGCAGAATGAGAAAAATCGTCGTGGCACTGTCGCTGCTGGTCCTGTTCGGCGGCACGGCCATCGCCCAGACCGGCAGCAAGGGATCGACGACGTCGGGTCAATCCGGCGGCGGATCCGTACTGCCCGCACCGGTCGGCCATCGCCAGCCGCGCGCCTCGGACGTGCCGAACGAGAAGAACCTCAGCGATCCCAGTGATCCCCTGAGCAAGGAAAACCAGGCGCTCGACAAGAAGATCAAGAGCATCTGCCGCGGGTGCTAGGTTATTCTCCGCGGGCAGGGCGCGACAGCTCGCCCCGCCCGCAAGGGTCCGCCTAGGCAGAGCGCTCGTGAATGCCCGCGCGCTGTGCGTTGCGCCGGATCTCGACCGCGTCGGCGAGCTGCTCGAGCGCACTCGCCGTCGTCGTCCAATCGATGCAGCCGTCGGTGATGCTCTGGCCGTAAGTGAGCGGCTTGCCCGGCACCACGTCCTGGCGGCCGGCGACGAGGTTGCTCTCGATCATCACGCCCATGATGCGGCTCTCGCCACCAGCGATCTGGCCGGCGATGTCGGCGGTGACGATCGGCTGGTTCTCCGGCTCCTTGCTCGAATTGGCGTGGCTCGCATCCACCATCAGGCGCGGCCCAACGCCGGACTTGGCGAGCTCGTTGCAGGCCGCCGCAACGCTCGCAGCGTCGTAGTTCGGCTTACTGCCGCCGCGCAGGATGATGTGGCAGTCCTCGTTGCCGGCGGTTGACGCGATCGCCGAGCGGCCGCGCTTGGTCACCGCCATGAAATGGTGCGGATGGGCGGCCGATTTCACCGCGTCCGCAGCGATGCGAACATTACCGTCGGTGCCGTTTTTGAAGCCGACCGGGCAGGACAGCCCCGATGCCAGCTCGCGATGGATCTGGCTTTCGGTCGTGCGCGCGCCGATCGCAGCCCAGGACACGAGGTCGGCGATGTATTGCGGTGTCGTCATGTCGAGGAATTCGGCGCCGGCGGGCAGGCCGAGATTGTTGACGGCCGAGAGCACGCTGCGCGCAAGCCGCAGGCCCTTGTTGATGTCGAAGCTGCCATCGAGGTCGGGGTCGTTGATCAGACCCTTCCAGCCGACGGTGGTGCGCGGCTTCTCGAAATAGACCCGCATCACGATCTCGAGCTGGTCGGCAAGATCCTCGCGCAGGCGTGCGAGCTTATCGGCGTAGTCGATCGCGGCCTCGGGATCGTGCACGGAGCAGGGCCCGACGACGACCAGAAGGCGGTCGTCCTGGCCGTTGAGGATGGCATGGATCGCATTGCGCGCCGCCATTACCACGCGGGTTGCGGTGAGCGTGCGCGGGATCTCCCGCATCACCTCTTCCGGCGTGCTCAGCTCTTTAAGTTCGCGGATGCGAAGATCGTCGGTCGTGCTCAGCACGGCGGGCTCCTGTTGTTAGAGAACCTGCCGGCCAATAAAAAAGCCGCCAGGTCTGGCGGCTGTTCAGATGTCTTGCTGCAATGTGTCAGATTGAGCGCGATCCTCCCGCCGCCAGCGAGCTGTCGTAGCTAAAGTACCAAAAATAGCTGGTGGCGAAGGTGATCATGGCGGGCTCTATAGCGCAGCATTTAGGGCTTGTCACCCCCCAAACAAGAGGGTGAGCGCGACGCGCCGATCAAGTGTTGCTGTTGCGTGCCGCAAGCGAGATGCCGATCAGCGTGGCGCCGCCGAACAGGAGGTTGATCCCGACGAGGATACCGATCGCCCATTCGGCCGAGCTGGGCAGGCCCGTGATGACCAGGAACGAGATCACGATGTCGACGAGGCCGGAGATCACGAGCCACGACCAGCGGCCGGTCAGCTCGCGGCGATGCTCCAGCGCATACATGATGGTGGCGACGCCTTCGGCGAGGAAATATGCCCCGAGCACGATCGTCAGCGTCAGCACCGCCTGCATCGGCCGCGCCAAAAGGACCATGCCGGCGAGCACGGCGAGCGCCGCGGAGATCAATGACCACCAGAAGCCCGGCATGCTGCGCGCCCAGAAGGTCACGAGCAGCCCGCCGATGCCGCTGATCAGGAACATCCAGCCGAGGAAGATCGTGATCGCAAGGCTCGCGAGCGGCGGCAGGATCAGCGCGGCGATGCCGAGAATGACGAGCAGGATGCCTTCGAACAGGAAGGCTTTCCAATGCGCCTTGACTGCTCGGCTCATGGCGGACTGCAAGCGCGCAAATTGCTCGGGCGACGTCATGGAGACCTCCAGGGCCGCAACGACGAGATGCGGCTCACTCTAGTGTGTGCGTTCCGCGGTGACCACCCGCCTCAGGGCGCGGATGAGAACCCTTCCGCGCTGGTGCGGATGCGGTTGCGGCCGAGAACGTAGATCGCCGTTGTGACAACCAGTAGGGCGATACCGAGCAGGATCGAGGTCAGACCGATGGGAATGAGCACCAGGGTCACGTTGTGATCGGGATTGACCAGCCAGTGATGGATCGAGGTCAGCACGAAGGCGAGGCCGACAAAGCCGAAGCCGCCGCCGATCACCAGCAGCGCCCACATGCGCCGGAGCTGGCTGAGGCGCTCGCGCGCGACCTCAGTGCGCGGCGCGTGGTGGCGCGCGACACGCCGCACCAGGCGGATGGCGAAAGCGATCGAACTGAATCCGATCAGAAGGCTCGCCGCGCCGAACCACATCCGCACATTCGGGTCGAGGTCGGGCATCCGCTGCAAGGTCAGCAGCGGAAAATCGAAGCTCGCATGCAGTGCGAGCGGCCCCATCAGCATCAGGACGCGGCTAGAGAAACGCGCCCAGTCGCGATGATGACGATGCGCGCCGAGCGCCGTACCCGAGCGGGCGATGGCGAGATAGGCTCCCGCAATGATGCCGAGTGCGCCGTGAAAGGGCACTGTGAGCACGCTGCGCAAGGCCGCGAGCGCGCGCCACATGTCGGCATGCTGCACGAGATAGGCGAGGTTTTCGTAGGCGGCAAAGCCGAGCCCGACTGCGGCGCCATAGACCACTGTGTCCATCGGATTGGCAAAGGTCCGCCGCTTGGTCGAGGAGACCAGCACGATGGCGATGACCTTCACCGCTTCCTCCGGCAGCGCCACGCCGAAGATCGAATGCATGGCGAGCGCTGCCCAGGGATCGTCGGGGGCTGCGACCATCTTGGCGAACGGCGCACGCGCGAGCCCCAGCAGCGAAATGCTGGCCGCGCCGAGCAGGAAGGCGGTCCAGACCTGGGCCGGCGGGCCGGGGCGCTCTTCGGCCGCGATGACGAGCCAGAGCATCAACAAGGCCGGTGCGACGGCGGCCGTCCCGATCACGGTCGGCAATGCTTCAAGCAGTGTCATCATCGGCTGGACAATAGGTTCCCTTGGTCAGCTTATCCACTTGAAGCGATGCGACGATGTGTCATGTGCTTGCTGTCGCAACGCTTAACGGTCCCGACAGCTTCCGTTCATCAGTGCGCGGCGCGCGAATCAAAAGCCCCAGCGCAATCAAGTGCATAACCATTTCCGCTCGATTTTTACATCAAGCACCGCGCACATTGCATAGAGCGATGATTAGTCCGAAAAATCAAAGAATTCAGACCTTTTCTTCGCGCCACGATGCGCGCGTTCGTACCGCGTGTCCATAAGCGAAATCGCAAAAGCCGGGCAGGCGGAGGCACTTGGAGCGCCTATCGTTGAGGCGGCGATTGGTTGCGGCGCGAGCGCACCTGCTCCAGCTGCCAGAAGACCCGCACAAAACATGAGCCTAGGCAAATGATGATGAGCAATAGCACGACGGCCTGATCGGGAGCGGCAAGGTGTATCATGCCCCTGACAAAGCAACAGCTATGCCATCTGTTCCCGGCGGCGCTCCGCGTCCGATGCAGACGCGCCGCTAGTGCAGCTCACCTGTCGCCGCACCCGCATATGAGCTGTCGGAAGCTGATTGAGCGTCGGGCGAGATGTCGAACGCGCCGAGATGGAATTCATCGCCGACGGCATCGGCCGACGGCACGTGCGCGAGGAGCGTGAAGGCCGCATCGGGATATTGCTGCCAGACCTGGAGGTCGCCCTCCGTGATTGTCAGCCAGCCGAACGTGTACATGTAGCGTCCAGGCTCGGTGACTCGGCCGACGCGTTCCCAGGTGATCTTGTTGACAGCCATTCGGTCTCCGATCGCAAGCGAGCAATGACAACGATGGCCGCGCACAAGGCACGGTCGACATGAGTTTGCCTCAGCAATTTGGGCCAAGACAAGGCAATCAGTCGAACGCGGTTAAGACCGCCCCGCGGCCATCGAGACCATGGGCCGGCCCGTCATCGCGAAAGCACGTGACCGCGACGCACGGGGGCAACCAGCCGAACGACTTCGCAGGTCGCAACGAGGCCGATCAACCATGCGATGTTGAGCAGTCCGAGGCGCGCCACGACTGCCGTCGTGAAGGCACCGGCACCGCCAAGGAGAGGCGTGACAGCGAGCAGCGTGAGCTCGTATGCGCCGTAGGCACAAAGGAGCGCAAGCGTGAGCACGAGCAGCGTGCTCTTCGAGGAGAGATGCTGGAGCACGACTGATGCTGCCGCGGTCGCAGTCAGTGCGGCGGCACCGATCGCAAGGCCCCAGGCCATCGTGCTTGGCTCGATCGGATAGTGAAGCGCGGCGAACCCGATGGTCTGATTGACGAGCCACGCACCGGCGACGACAAGCAGCGCCGGCCGTAGCGGCAGTGTCGCCGCGGCAATGACCGAGAACGCCGCAAAGGGCGTTGCACAGGCGAGCGCGAAGCTCGCAAGCATGCATGAGACGATCAGCAGCGCGAAACTGAATGCCGGTGCATGGTGTGGCTCGACCGGACGAAGGCGGACGTCATCGACGGAAGGCAGCATGAAATATCCTCTCGTCGAACTCTATTACATTTTCAGATCTGCGACAGTCCGGATGAGGTCTCGGGCTGGCGGAACCTAGATATCACCGGCCGATGAGCAGGACGATCGTCGCCAAGACAATGGCGAACCCGATCGCGGGGAGGATGATCCAGACTGTTTCGTTCCTCATGCCGACCGATGAGGCCGGAATTCGCGGTATTGCGATAGCTATACGTTGGTTTCGGCAAGTCCGGCGCTGGCTCCCCCGGCGGAGCCGGTAGTTCCTTCAAACTCAATTGGTTGATGAGCGTATGGGGGAGCTCCAATAGCTTTTTTCGCGTCTCCGACGCGAGGGCGCTCCTTATCCTCGCCGGGACGGGACATTCTGATTTCGACGATGGCAATCTTACCCGTCACCAGCCTACCCGCAGTCCGGCCTTGCCGGTGTAGGCGAATCCGCCGCCGTCAAACCGGCTCTGGTAGGACACGTTGGCGTAGAGCGTTGTGTTCGGTCTCACCTGCGCGCTGACACCGACATTGAGCTCGCCCCAGAGACCGCCGAGATCAGCAAAGAACGGAATGAAGCCGGTCTCTGAAGAGAACGACGTGACCGGGTTGCCGCGGAATTCGTTCCAGAGGTTTGGCCGGATCCAGGCGGTAATTTGTTGCGCGAACCCGTCAAGTGCCCATGTACGACCAAACCTTGCGCCAAATCGAGCGGCGAGCGAATCGACGTCGGCAAAGCGGACCTGGGCGGCGACGTCGGAGGCGTCATGGATGTTGATGTTCTGATAGATCAGCTGCGCCTGCGGTTCGATGAACCAGCCGCCGGCGAACTTGAAGGGATAGCCGCCCTCGAACGAGGTGGCCAAACCCTGGCCTTGAGTCCTGAATGTCGGCAGGCCGCGGCTAGCCGTCGAGTTGATGTCGTAGAAGGTGCCCTGCAGGATCGCATCGAGGTACCAGCCGCTCGGCCCGAAGTGAGTCCAGTAGCCGCCGAGCGTGTAGGCGGTGAAGTCGCTGTTGCCTTCCCTGCCGTCGAAATGGGTGACCTGTCCCTGGTTGCCGCCGATTGCGAAATAACCACCGGCGTGATCGCGCGAACCATCGGGTCGGTCTTGGCGGAGGAAATCCATGCCCGCCTGCAGCCCCAGGAATTGGTATTCAAAACGCGGACCGCCGGTGCCACCACTCAACACGCCGAGGCTATCGCCGTGCTGGGTACCGTTGACGCCGATGATCCGACCCCAGCCAAGATATGGTGAGCCGGGAACGAGCGGGGCGGCCTTGTAGTATCCGGCTGGGGCCGCGGTTGGATCGAACTCCTCTCCGACGCGCTCGTGCAATGTGTCGAGCAGATTGCGGCCATACAGGAGCGCCATCGACGGGATCGCCGCATAGAGGGAGGTCTCGATGCGGAAGTTTGGAGTGGTCGGCGTCGGTGGAATGGGAGGAACCGGTGTCTGACACTCCGGCAAGTTCGGGGTCAGCGTGCAATTCAGCGTCGAGCGCAGGTACCAGTTGCCGTTTCCTGCATCGGCGCCGACGCCGCCCAGGAACAGGGTGTATTCGTAAGGGCCGGCGACGGCGGGAGCGCCGAGCGTGAATACGCCACCGGCTGACCGGCCGGGATCAAGTGCCTGCACGACCAGGATGCCGTCGTTGACCGTCAGCGCGCCGGCACCACCGGCATTCTTGGCAAAAAGCCGCGTCGCACCGCCAGCGCCAAGGGAGGTGCCATCGACCACGAGCACGTCGGAATGCGAGTTGGCGCCCCCCTCGTTCAGCACGGTATCGAGCAGGAGCTGACCGCCGTTCGCGATGAATGTGCCACCACCGTTCATTCCGGGCGTATGGCCACCCGAAATCAGCAACACGTCACCGGCAACCGGATTGGCCTGCAGATCGATGATGCCGGAATTGGTGAAGCTGGTCGCACCGAGAATCTGGCCCTGCACCGGGCCGCCGAGCGCCATCGCGTTGAAATTCAGTCCCAGTGGCAAATACTGGCCGGTGGCATCAAGGATGGTCGCCCCGGGACCGCCCAGCAACGCCAACGTTCCGTTATTGGTGAAGGTACTGGGACCGCCACCAAGATCTGAAACCGCGACACGCAGCGTGTCGCGAACTCCGTCACCATTGGTGTCGGCGAAATGGCGCAAGTTGAAGATGCCGTTGTTGATGACATCGTTCACACCCGCGAGCTGGACAAAACCCGTGATGGTGCCGTTGTTGATGATGATCGGATCGCCGGCAATGGCGCGATCGGACAGTGCCCCAATACTTCCGTCATTGGTCAGGGTCGCGATCCCACCGGCGGAGCTGAGGAAAACACCGGTAGCCTGCAAACCCCAAATCGGTCCGACGCTGGTCAGGTCGGCCTGCCAGCCGCCCATGATCGATCCGCCTGGCGCGATATTGACCGTCACGCCACCGCTGCCGCTGGTTGCGCCGATTGCGGTACCGAACTGTCCCGGTGTCGATACGTTGGCCGCGTTGACTTCGACATGTCCTGTCGTTGTGGAGCGCGCAATCGGCCCGTGCAAAGTCTGGGTATCGGTGAGCAGCCCGTTGCTTCTGGCGAGTATCGTGCCACTGTCAGCCAATATGCCAACAGCATTGGAGCTGTTGGTCGTATCGATCGGCCCGGTGGCATTGACGGTGATGCTGCCACTGCCGGAAAGGGCAACGATGCCAGCGCCGCCACCGCCCTGGGTGGTAATGCCCGGACCGGTGTAGGTCACCGTGGTTGGCGCGTCGGCGTAACTGATGGTTCGGATAGCTACGGGGTTGTTGAAAATATTCGAATCGGGGACCGCGGTCCCGAAGCTCATGATGGTCGATGCTACGCTCGCAGTTAGCGACCGACCGTTTGCTGCGGTGGCCGAATCCAACTGGACGGCGATCCCAGCCTTCACAGGTTGTGTAGGGCTGCTGTCCCCGGGGTTCGCGCCACTGACTGTGATGACGGTGCCGGGGCTGGTGGTGACCGATGCCGACCCGTCGCCCTCGACCCATACGACGATGCCACGAGGCCTGTTTCCAAACACGTTGATCGTGCCGCTATTGTAAGTCACCGACGCATCGCCGGCTCCCGACGGGACAAGCAATGAGTCTCCGGCATGAGCGATCAAGCCGTAAAAGCCGGACCCACTCACACCCGGCGTGCCCGTGATATTGCCGGAAGCAACTATTGCGGCATTTCCTGTTCCGCGGTTATCGGCCTGGATGCCAGTAGCCTCGGTTCCGCTGGAGGTTAGGCTCCCGCCGCTCCAGGTTACGCCCGCCAGATGAGGAATCCCCGTCAGGTTTGGCATCGCGAACGCAACGATCGCGTCCTCGCTTGCGGTGCCGGCCACGTCGATCGTGGTGTTCGTTGCGCTGATGATCGCGCCGCCGCTCGACTGGATTCGCAATCCGGTGTTGTTCGCCGTGAGAGGATTGGCCGTATTGTTGATTGTTACGCCATCCGTAGTGATGGTGATGTTGGCACTCCCCGAAGTCACGCCCGTGGAGTTGGCGGCGTTGACAGCGTTAACGCCGCCTGCGCCAGCGGGGATGACGACATTGACACCGGGTAGAAGTGTGAGGCCGATGGGGGTGCCGCCGGTGCCGTTGTTGGTATCGACGTTGATGCCGCCGGAATAGGGGTTGCCGCCAAGCGTACAGATCGTGTTGCTCGCGGGACCTGCGCACTGCGCCAGCGCTGGCGACAGTCCCGCATCGAATGCGGCTTGGGCAGTTACAATGGCGGCTAACGAAACGGTTGATAGCAGCCGATAGCGAAGCAATCGACACGAGACAGGATTACGAACCAGTCGGGAGAGCGCGGCACTCGCAATCGAATGGTGTTCTCGGCGCTTTAGGGTGTTCCGGACTTGCCGATCCGACACACAAGCGCCGACGGCCGCGAATCCATACTTCATCGCTCTCCCCACCGAGGTGATACAAGCAAATGAAAAAGGCGCGCCGTCCCGTTTGGTTGGAACGCAAACACAATCGTTGCGTCACACGATCAGCATGACGCTTAAATTCAAGCTCCCCAGCCTGACTGTAAACCAACACCACAATCGTCAATGAAGTCGCGAGCGTCTCCTTGTCCCCGCGCGACGCCATCTGTGATTTGTGGTCGCAATCCCCAGCAACGGTCCGGCAACTGGCGGCAGCTACGGGACCGTTGCTTGTGAGGCCTGTCGGGTTGCCGATAGGCACCCTGATAAAAGACGACAAATCCAGAGCGTGCAATTGTCCTTAAAGACAATTGCCCGTCAAAGGTGTCGTCCTGGTTGTGACGATCAGCGGCACACTGTCCTTGAGCTGGTGCTTTGAGCACGCAAGGTGCGAAAGAAATCTTGCGAGCTCGGGCGAGGGAGGGAAAAATTTCGGTACAGCCATCCCATTCACGGAACTGCCCGACGCGCAACTTTAGGAGATCGCAGGACCGTCGGAGTCGCACACCGCGATGTCCCACTCGATCCGGCAGATCACCG
Source organism: Bradyrhizobium sp. UFLA05-112 (assembly GCF_053572325.1). Lineage (NCBI taxonomy): Bacteria > Pseudomonadati > Pseudomonadota > Alphaproteobacteria > Hyphomicrobiales > Nitrobacteraceae > Bradyrhizobium > Bradyrhizobium sp. UFLA05-112. The sequence goes on from NZ_JBANBK010000051.1 coordinate 20,866, forward strand.
GTCGGTATGGGGGATCTCGTAGCGCTCCAGCCGCTCGACGGCCGCCTGTTGCTCGTGATGTCCCAACCACAGGACGAAGAGGATCAGCGAGCCGCCTAAAGCAGCCAAGCCGAAAGCAAGCTGCCTCATCCCGCTTGAATGCGCAGGAGGGACCGACGTTCCAGCGCCGGCGCCACTTCGGTTCGGCGCCCTATATTGAAGGGCTGACCGATCCGCAGGGCATATGGGTTCTGACCAGGCGCCCGTGCAGGCACTCTCCATGTCGCTCGTGGACGAAGGCAAGCAAGCCCATGACAATCAAAGCGGCGACGACACACACGGTTACGAAGTTCTGCGTCATGGTGCCACTCCAGTTGCTGGAGTCTGATCCGCGGTTATCGGGCGGGATCAGCACATCATCGACGAGCTCGGCGGTGAACGACCAACTGCCAGCCCCTAGGCCGGCGGGTTCTCCATGCGCCGCGGCCGCATCCTGACAGGTGGCTTTTTTTGCTTTGTGGGAGAGCGAACCTGCGGACTGTCGCTGTCGGGCTGGCGTTCTTGCTGAGCTGGCGAAATAGACCGTTCAAATCTGGCGGCCCACCGCTGCGCGGACCGCCTTTCAAGTTCTAAAGGGACCATACTCACGACCGGAACTCCGGGTTCGCGATCCTGCCCTGGCTTGAAGACATCAACGCTCGCCACGTCTCAAAGGTCCATCGGACACAGCGGAAGAAGGAATGGGCAAGTCTTTGATTTTGTTGGCGCTCCCTAGCGGAATCGAACCGCTCTCTCCACCGTGAAAGGGTGGCGTCCTAACCGATAGACGAAGGGAGCAAGACTTGCGCCGGGGCCCCAAACGAGTCGTACCCGGAATGCCCTGCGGCGGGCGAACGTATAGTGGCCTTTGGCCGGTGGGGCAAGCCATTCGGGAACGTCTTTTGGGACCGGTGGAGAAACTCACCATCGGGAAAGTTCGGAGCCAATTTCAACGGTTTCTTAGGGTTCCCTGCGGTAGCGCTGGAGGGGGAGATTTCCAACCGATGGCCGCAACCAAGAAGCGGGCAGCACGCAAACTGCTGTCCCAGCACGCCTGGATCACGCTCGAGGGCGGGTTCGCCGCGCGGCATTGCCTCGTGGCCGACATCTCCACCTCGGGGGCGCGCATCACGCTTGACGAGGACGCGGCTCAGTTGCCCGGCGTCATCCGGCTGGCCTTCGCGCGCGATGCCCGGACGGGGCGGAGCTGCCAGGTGGTCTGGCGGCGCGGCAACTCCGCCGGGATCAAATTCATCTGACCTTGGGCCGCGCCGGCCCGGATGGAAACCGGATCGTACCCGCGCTACAAGGCGACATGCGCGCGCTCTCCATCATCGCCATCGGCTGTCTCGCAATCTCGTCGGCAAGTGCCGAGACGGCACGCCTGCCTACATCGGAGCGGTCGCCCCCGACCGGCAAGGTGCTGCCACTCAAGGGTACGGGGAACGCCAATGCCTGCGCCGCCTACGGCCCGGGCTTCGTCAAGGTCGAGGCCACCGGAAGCTGCGTGAAGATCGGCGGCGCGCTCGATGTCGGTGTTGGCGCCTCGATCCGGCGCTAGCGGCGCATGCCGGCGAACGGGCTGTCGCTCGATATCATCGTTCCCGTGCTGATGTATTGCGCCCTGCTCTGGTGGGTCGGACGCGGCATGAGTTGGACCGCACGCCTCGCAACCGCCGCCGTCACGCTGGTGCTGGTCGTCTGCGTGCTGCTGGTCGAGCGCGGCTGGCGCTAACCTTCACGACATGGGAGGTGCGACGTACTTTTCGAAGCCTGGCCTGTTCGCGAGCTCTGCAAACCAGCGGTTCAGATTGGAAAGCGTCGGGCGGGCGATGCCCTCGACGCCGAGCCAGCGCCGCGCATAGGCACCGAGTGCGATATCGGCAATGGTGAAGTCATCGCCTTCGACGAAGCGGCGTGATGCGAGCTGCTGATCGAGGATGCGCCACACCTCGGCCGCCGCGTCCGCATCCTTCTGGATCTGCATCATGTCGCGCGCGGCCGGCGGCGTGCGCACGATGCCCCAGAACACGGGCCGATCGGCCGGCTGCAGCGTCGAGAGCGTCCAGTCGAGCCAGCGATCGACGCCGGCGCGTTGTCTCGCGGCTAGCGGATAGATCGGCGTGCCCTGACGGTAGGCGAGACAGAGATAGCGCATGATGGAATTGGATTCCCACAGCACGTAGTCGCCATCGACCAGCGTCGGGACGCGCGAGTTGGGGTTCATCGCGAGGTAGTCGGCCTCGCGCGTGCGGCCGAACTGCATGCCGGCATCGATGCGCTCGAAAGCCAGATCGAGCTCGGTCAGGCACCACAGCACCTTCTGCACGTTGACCGAGTTGACGCGACCCCAGACCGTCAGTTGCGGCTTTTGCTCTGGCACGCTTGCTCCTCCCGCGTTCATGCGTTGCGCGGGTGATAGCGGAATATCACGCACCGCGCGAGCTGCGTTCGCGAAGCCGCCTCATGCAAAAAGCTCCGCCCGGGGCGGAGCTTTTAGACGCATCCGACAACCGGTGACAATCAGTGGCCGAAGAATAGCCACAGCAGAATGATCACCGGAATCGGCACGCCAAGCAACCACAGCAACAGCCCTCTCGCCATTCGCGTCCTCCTCCAGATTTCCTAGTCGAGGAGAGAACGCCGACGGGCAGGCCTCGTTCCAGACGGAACGCGCGTGCTGCTTTACCAGTGACCGGTGTTCGGCATCGACAGCCACGGCTCCTGCGGCGGTTTCGGCTCGCCCTTCTGGAGCAGTTCGATCGAATGCAGGTCGGGCGAGCGGACGAACGCCATGTTGCCGTCGCGCGGCGGGCGATTGATGGTGACACCGGCCTTCATGAGCCGATCGCAGGTCGCGTAGATGTCGTCGACCTCGTAGGCGAGGTGGCCGAAATAGCGGTCCTCGCCGTATTTCTCTTCGTCCCAATTATAGGTGAGCTCGACCAGCGGCGCGCCGCGCGTCGAGGGCTGCCTCTTGAGCGCTTCGAGATCGTCCGCCGAGCACAGGAAGACGAGCGTGAAGCGCCCCTTGTCGTTCTCGATCCGCCGCACCTCCTTCAGACCCAGTGCATCCTGATAGAATTTCAGCGCGACATCGAGATTGCGCACGCGCAGCATGGTGTGGAGGTAACGCATGGTTTTTTCTCCCTAGACGGTCTTTGATTGAGGCGGGCTTGGTTCGGCCGTTCCATAGCAGCAAACGCGCGCTGAGGGCAGGGGTAGGAGCGTGCAACCGGCTGCATGGCAGGCTCGCGATTCACGCCGCTGCTCGACGCTGTCGGCGCCAGGTTGTATCCTAGGGCCGCCATGAAGAACGGGCTCTACTCCATTCACATCCACATGCTCGACGGCGTGAAAGGCCGCGACAGCGGCGTGCTGATCCTGCGCGATGGAGTGCTGCTCGGCGGCGGACCCTATTTCTGGTCACAAGGCTCGTACACCGTCGGCAACGGCACCTGGAAGGGCGAGCTTGCCACCAACCAGCACACGCCATTTGCCGACCCCTTCGTCCGGCCGCTGTTCGGCGGGCAGGAGGTCACCAGCGGATTCTCCGGGACGTTCACCGACAAGGAGGCGGAGGTGTTCGGCACCGTGCTGGTCGGCAACCGCAGCCTGAGCTTTCGTGCAACGTTGAAGCTGCTCGCCGACGTCTGATCGCCCACCGGAAAGCGCCGCGCGGCAAAGCCTAACGAAAGCTTGCACGAGATCGGATAACCCTATTCGGTTAGGTTAAAAGCCAGATCGCGTTGCACTTGCGACGCATTGCGATAGGTGTCGGCTCGCAGGCAAAGCGAAACGAGAGAGCCAGGCACGATGGCCATGACACCACCTTCGACGCCATCCTTTTACCAAGCCGACCGACAGACTTTTCGTCGTGTCGCCGTCGTCGGTGTGCTGTTCTGCGCCGTATTCGTAGTGATCAGCTTTTCGCTTCGTCCGCAGGTGGAAGACGGGGCGCACGTACTCGTCAAGGCCGACCGGCTGGTGCGGACGGCGGGGCAACCGCCGCAGGCGCATTGAGTGCGCCACCGCTCGCTCTAATCCTATCGCTGCAAATGCGAGTCATCGCCGGGGCCGCGGGCGCGCGAGGTGCTGCGCGCAGCCAACGCCAGGAACCCGGCGTAGCCAACCAGATTGAGCAAGACTTCAAGCCACGCTGGCATCGCAGCCTCTTTGCGCGAACGAGGATAGCCAACGCGCTAGGGCCAAGTTTGTTCCAGCATCGTGAGATGACGTGCTCAGGTCCGGGAGGACGGATCCAGCCACCGCCCGAGGCTGGAGACTGAGACTGCCGAAGGCGAGTCCTTCAGGAACTCCGCGATTGCGCGGGCAAGTTCGGCGTCGCTCATCGGCGTCGGTGGCGGGCGCAAAGCGCCGACGCCGAAGCTGCGAACGATCTCCTCGTAGTGTTCATCTTGGCGTCTGGGGATCAGCCTGCGGATGCGGGCCAGCAATGCGGATATCGGCAAACGGACCTCCTCACGTGCCCTCCCCATTGGCAAAGGGGCGCCTCTGCTGCCATCGCGCCCTGAAACCGAAAACCCCGCCAACACCACGGAGGATGCTGGCGGGGTCTTCGTGCTTTCGCCTCGACCCGGATGGCGGAGGCTGCCGCACTTGAAGAGCAAATGCGCCGCCGAGCACGTTTGTTCCACATTGGCTCGGTTTTTTTCAACTAACCCCGGGTTTCGCCGGAGTCGATCGGCCGCAACTATCGGACGGTGCGAGCGTTGGTCCTCCACGAGCGATGGAGGAGAAAGCGCATGAGAAAGACTTTGGCAGTTCTGGCCGCCGTTGCGACCGTCGGCGCGACCGCGATTGCGGCACCGGCAGAGGCGCGCGGGCGCGGCATCGGACCGGGTCTCGCGTTCGGTCTAGCAGCCGGCGCACTCACGGCGGGCGCGATCGCAGCGTCCCATCCATACTATTATGGTCCGGACTACTATGGTTACGGCCCGAGCTATTCCTACGGACCGGGTCCTTACGCCTATTACGGCGGACCGGTCTACTACCGGCACCATCACTGGCGCCACTGGTAAACCAAGGCGCCAAAATGAAAAGCCCGGAGCTGCGCTCCGGGCTTTTTGCTTGTTCAATTCAAAACGGCCTTACGGCCAAAGCGATGGCCGCTCGACCTTGCGGGCGTTCTCCAGCGTCGAGACAAAATATTCTTCTCGTTCGCGTTTGAATTTTTCCTGTGTCGCGCGAAAAGCGGCGACGCGCGCTGCGATCTCGTCACGCTCCCTTGCTTTACGCTGTTCTTCTTCTGTCATGTCCATCCCCTTCTTACCAACTGACCTCAAGCGCTGCCGCCGCATCGCGTTGAGTCGGATTCGACGGATGCATTGATCGACCTCGAATGGGGCGTCAATGGGGACGAGCCATTGCCGGATTGTGATAAGGGATGGGCGGAAAAACTTGCCGACCCTGGTCGCACTTCATGGTGGATAAGAGTGTCAACGATCTTGTCGCTCACGCGCTCTGACGCTAGCCCAAATGAGCAAATCAGCAGGCCGAGGTGGCGACGATCTGGAAGACTCTCGCAGCATCGTGCGATTTCGCGAGCGTGCGAACGCGAAACTCCTGGAGAAGGTCGCCGCGCTGGTGCCAGATCCACAGGCAGAGGGGCGTCATTTGCGATGAGCGAGATCATCGCGACGGGCAGGGCGTGCTATAGGAGACGCGTTCGCGAACGGATGGCTGCCTATGATTGCATCAGATCTTCGCAGCGGGGTCGACAGGCTCGGCGACATGATTGCCGCAGCACGCACCATCGTGCCGTTCACCGGTGCGGGCATCTCGACCGAGTGCGGCATCCCCGATTTTCGCTCGCCGGGTGGATTGTGGACGCGTAACCGTCCGATCCCGTTCGACGAATTCGTCGCGAGCCAGGAGGCGCGGAACGAATCCTGGCGCCGCCGCTTCGCGATGGAGCCGACTTTTGCCGCGGCAAAGCCCGGCCGCGGCCATCGCGCGCTGGCCGCGCTCTACCGCGCCGGCAAGACTCCCGCCGTCATCACCCAGAACATCGACAATCTGCACCAGGCTTCGGGCTTCGCTTCCGATCACGTGATCGAACTCCACGGCAATACCACTTACGCGCGCTGCATCAACTGCGGCGAGACCTATCAACTCGATTGGGTGAAGCGGCGGTTCGACGCAGACGGTGCCGCGCCCGATTGCAGCGTGTGTGCCGAACCGGTGAAGACGGCGACGATCTCGTTCGGGCAGGCGATGCCGGAAGATGCGATGCAGCGTGCGACCGAGCTTGCACAGCAGTGCGATCTCTTTATCGCGATTGGTTCCTCGCTCGTGGTGTGGCCAGCGGCGGGCTTTCCGATGATGGCGAAGAATTGCGGCGCGCGTCTCGTCATCATCAACCGCGAGCCAACCGAGCAGGACGACATCGCTGACCTCGTGATCCATCACGATATCGGCGAGACCCTGGGGCCCTTCGTCGGCAACTGACGACGAATTGATTCGTGGCTGTGCAAGGCTGTTCATAGGTTCCGGCGAATCTCTTTTTTGTCTATGCGCCGCAACCGGGAATGTTATCTTTTGATTCGAGAGATTCGTGTGGCGTCATGGTGAGAAGTTCTCGTCCAGACGCGTGATTCGGTACCGTCGCTGAGGGCGGTCCGCCTTTGATGTGTGAGGTCCGGGGTTATGGGGTCGTCGGACGGATTCGAGTCCAAGAAGGTCGGGGTTCCCGCGCCAGGCGCGTCGTCTGGGCGGCTGGCACCAGGCGAGATCGCAGGTGTCGGTCGCGATGCAGCGCTTAATCCTTTCACCGGGCTCGGTGAGGGCAGCGGAAATCTTGTCGAAGTCACGGGCGTCATCAAATGGTTCGACGCTTCGAAAGGCTACGGCTTCATCGTTCCCGACAATGGCTGGCCCGACGTGCTCCTGCACGTTACCGTGCTGAGGCGCGACGGTTTTCAGACCGCCTATGAGGGTGCCCGGGTCGTCGTTGAGTGCATCCAGCGCGCCAAGGGCTACCAGGCGTTCCGCGTCGTCTCGATGGATGAGTCGACCGCGATCCACCCAGCTCAGATGCTGCCGCCGCGCACCCATGTCACGGTGACGCCGACGAGCGGGCTCGAGCGGGCGCAGGTCAAGTGGTTCAACCGCCTCCGCGGTTTCGGCTTCCTGACCTGCGGTGAGGGCACCCCCGACATCTTCGTGCACATGGAGACGCTGCGCCGCTTCGGCATGACCGAACTGCGACCGGGCCAGTATGTGCTGGTCCGCTTTGGGCCGGGCTCTAAGGGCATGATGGCCGCCGAGATCCATCCCGAGACCGGATCGCCGGGGCTCCAGTCCCACTAACCACAATGCTTCCAGCCGGCTGTTCCCGGATTCGTGAGCAGCCCGGGCGGGCGGGGCCGTCTGGCATTTGCCATGATCGCCGGGTTAGGATGCGCAGCCCCATCCCCTGCCGTTGGCATGAGTGCCGTTCCATGAATTTTGATCGTAAGGCAGCCTGGTCCCTGGTCCGGGGCTTGTTGGCCATAGTCCTCGTTCTTGCCGCTTGCGCTGGCCCCATGCGGGCTGCGAGTTTCCAGCCGCTCGAGATCGCGACCAGGAACGGCGTTCAGGTATTCTCCGTCGAGATGGCCACGACCGAGCAGGAGAAGACCACGGGCCTGATGTACCGAAAGGAACTCGCAGACGGGAAGGGCATGCTGTTCGACTTCTCGCCCGAGCAGGAAGTGACGATGTGGATGAAGAACACCTACATCTCGCTCGACATGATCTTCATCGGTGCGGACGGCCGCATCCTGCGGATCGCCGAGAATACCGAGCCGCTGTCGACCAAGATCATCCCTTCGCGCGGTCTTGCCAGGGCCGTCCTTGAGGTGCCGGCGGGCACGGCACAGAAATACGGCATCCGCCCGGGCGACCGCGTCGCCCATCCGCTGTTCGGTGCCAAATAGAGCCAAGATCGGCGGCGCACAGCCGCCTTGCTGGCAGCCCTTGAAGCGTGTATCGACGGGCCTGCTGGACATTCGGGGTATAGCGCAGCCTGGTAGCGCGGCAGTTTTGGGTACTGCAGGTCGTTGGTTCGAATCCAGCTGCCCCGACCAGTAATTTCAAGCACTTACAGCAAAATAAGCGGGTCTATTCCTTCGCAGAATAGCCCTGGTTCAGAGCATCCATCCCCGCTCTGGCGAAATCCGCTTGCGCGCGACCGGCGGTTGCCCGAGCATCTGCGGATTGTCGAGATCAGGGGGAGGAGAAATGACATGGCGGAGACCGTTCATTCGGACATGATCCGAAAGCTGATTGCCGTCTCAATGGTTCTAGGCAGCACCAGCGCTCAAGCGCAAAACTGCATGCAATATCCCCCCGGTCCCTTCCGCCGTCAGTGCGCCGAAGCAAACCATCCGCAGTTCGATGCAAAGATTGAAAGGTGCAAAGAGGAGGCCCTAGCGATGGGCCTCAACCGAAGCGTGTTGGATCCGGCCATGAAGGAGTACGTGCAGGCCTGCATGCACCGTCGATAACTGCGAGGGCAAGCTCACAGACGCCACGCGGGGTGCGTCGGCGCGCCGCTCAGCCAAAGCCATGGCCGTGATGCCGCCATTTTCCGGGCGATCTTGACGCCTGATCCGGCCGGGAGCTGCGTTGAAGGAAAGGGCGGATCGTGCATCTCGCGTTGCGCCCGGCAGCATCTTCCTAAGGCGAGGCTCCCATGTCGATCACGGCGATCAGTTCGATCTCCAGCGCAGCGGCAACGTCTCACTCCGCGGCAAGCTCCTCTTCCTCGGCAACATCATCCACACCGGAGACGACCTCGTCTTCGGCGACTGCATCGTCCTCCCAGTCGGCGGACGGTGGAGCGGGCGGCGGTGGCGGCAGCTCGGCCAAAACCATCGTCAGCGAGGTCTCCACGACGGTGAATGGGATCACCACCACGGTCATCACCTATTCCGACGGCACGACCGAAGTCGAAACCTCGGTCAACGCGCAAGGCGGCCAGAACCAGGGTGGTCAGACCGGCCCGGCTGGTCAGACCTACACGGCTCAGGGCACGCTCGGCAGTGCCGGGAGCACCTGAGGCACAGGCGCGAGACCGGGAGTGGCGGTCGGTCGACGCGCCGACGTATTGCACAAGCGCCTGTTCAAACCTTGGGTCTTTGTTCGCAGCGCGTCGCGACTTCTACGCGATTTTTCAGCCAGTTGGTGCATCGGCCGCGCGCGAAATTATCAAGGCGCATCGAACCTTTGGCGTCCGCAATAGACATACGAGTATTGGGGATTTCAGCGCCCAATATCTAAACGGACGCCGCCAAGCGACGATATTCCGCTTGTGCGGCGTCGCGCTTTTCAGAGCCAACAAACTGGCCGTGCGTCCTGGAGTGCGATGAGCTTGGGATGAATCGCCATCGCGCTTGAGATCGTTGTTTGCGCATGATCTCCGCGCAAACGCGTTCCGTGTTTGTCGCGAGGGAAAACCGCTTCGCACTTTGCGCGAACGCGGCCCTTCGGGGCCGGATCATGCTCTAGCTCGACGCGCACCAACCCACCGGGAACGGGACGAGCGGCCAGACCGTCTCGTTATCGTTCGCTGCATCGGGGAGTTCTTCGGCGGCTTGTTCGACGGTCGGCGCCGCCGGCGGAGACGTGATCGCTAGATGCAAACACGCACATTGGAGATTCATGTTGAGCAAATTCATGTTGAGCAAACTCATGGCGATCGACCCGGATAGCAGGCGTCTCAAAAATTCAAATTCAGTTCAAAATCGTCACGCGCCTCAAAACGGCACGGTCATCTCAAATCTCACCCGCATTCTAGAAAAGACCGGGCACAGTTTCAACCGCCACGGCCTGCACACCCTCGATAGTTAAGGTTGACCAGTTAGGTTAAGTGCGCCCTCTTGTTGCGGCCATTTTGTCGACTGTTATCAAATCAGTCCCGGCTCGCCGCCGTGCCTACGAAAATAGCTCACACAACATCACAGACATCGCGGCGTCTTCGTTTTCTTGCGAGTTTTTCGTCATGATTTTCGATCGCAGCTCCCAAATCCCCGATTCACGATCCGGTTGGGCCGAGATCTGGCACCTGTGGACCATCATCGTACCGAGGCGCTCGATCAACGGGCAGTTGGTCTACGGCAAGGTTTGGCGCCGCCACGATGGCCGACAGTGGATCTACAAGAAGTTCACCGAATATAGCGAGGACGAGGCGGCCTGAAGCGGCCGCTTCGGGTTTGCTGCTCAGCCCGCCTTCGCGGGGGTGGCCGCTGCCTTCGTCGTGGCGGGCGGCTTCAGCGGCTTGTCCTGCCGCTTCGACCAGGAGATGTAGTAGGCGACCGTCGTCATGATCGCGATCCCGGCGATGCTGACGAACAGCTGCGCGAACAGCGAACCCGAGCTCATCGATAATTCGAAATGGCCGACGAAGGACAGGAACACGCCAACGCAGAAAACGGCGAGCGACTGCTGGCCGCAGACGATCACGGGATCGAAAATCTTCCACTCCAGACCCGGCCAGTCCTTCGGCACGAAGCGGATCACCAGGATCACGATCACGACGAAATGGATGAAGCGATAAGGCGCAAGGTTGGTCTTGTCGTTCGGGTTGAAGGCTGAGAACAGCCACTCCGGAAACATCGCGCCGAGGCTCGGGAAGCGGCCCGCCATGGTCATGGTCAGCGCGAACAGGAGGTAGGCAAGGCACAGATAGAGCGTGACCTTCGAGTTGATCAGCGTCATCGAACGCCGCGCTCCGCCCATCGCGCACCAGGCACCGAACACGAACAGCACCTGCCAGCAATAGGGGTTGAAATACCAGGTGCCGGCCGGGTAGGCGGTGAGATTCCAGCCGAAATGCCGCGCTGCCAGCCAGAGGATGATGGAGAGCCCCATCGTGAGGTCCGGTTTGCGCAGCATGAACCACAGGACCGGCGGGAATAATCCCATCAGCACGATGTAGAGCGGCAACACGTCGAGATTGAGTGGCTTGAAGCGCAGGAACAAGCCCTGCCGCAGCGTCTCGGCGGCGTTGTCGACGAGACCGGCGACATTGAACTCATCGATGATGTCGGAATCGCCGAAGCGCAGCGCCAGATAGCTGATCGCGGCGATGTAGATCACGAACAGGATAATGTGGGCGACGTAGAGCTGCCAGACACGCTTGGTCAGCCGGGTGGCGCCGACGACGAAGCCGCGCTCGAGCATCATCCGCGCGTAGACGAACGAGGCGGTATAGCCGGAGATGAAGACGAAGAGATCGGCGGCGTCGCTGAAACCGTAATTTCGCGTCGTGATCCAGTTCACGACGTTGTCGGGGATGTGATCGAGGAAGATCGCCCAGTTCGCGACCCCGCGAAACAGGTCCAGCCGGAGGTCACGGCCTTTTTCGGGAAGCGTTGCGTTGATGTTCAGGAAGGCCATTCGAAGCTGACTTTCGAGGAGGAAACACAGAACACGAGGCGCGCACGGCGAGCCGCCAGCAGATCAGCCGCACCGCGGGGGCAGGCTACCGGTCCGCGGTGAGCGGGGAGCGAGATTGTCACGGCGCAGCATAATGACTATACCCGTTGGCAACGCTACCTCCAGGATTGTGGAATCACCGTTCAAATTCCCGATACGGTGTTCTCTATACTATCCCGGTGGTTTCCACCAATAGCTTCGGTGACGCATAGAGTTAGACCGAATAGACGTTAAAGGGGTCCGGCCGTCCAATGACCGCACGCATTTTCAAGCCCGCCAAGAACGCGATGCAATCGGGCAAGGGGAAGACCCGGGAATGGCAGCTCGATTACGAGCCGGAGCAGCCGCGCGCGGTTGAGCCGCTGATGGGCTGGACCTCCTCGGCGGACATGAAGCAGCAGATCACGCTGCACTTCGAGACCAAGGAGGAGGCGATCGCTTATTGCGAGCGCAAGGGCATCGCCTACCAGGTGATCGAGCCCAAGGAGTCGATCCGCCGCTCGGTCGCCTATGCCGACAATTTCTCCTTCCGCCGCGGCGAGCCTTGGACGCACTGATCTGGACGCACTGATCTGGACGCACTGAGCCGGACGCACTGAGCCGGACGCACTGAACGCCAGCTTCCCGCTAAGGTCCTTGGCGGGGGTTTTGTCGTGTGCTCCGCTGGGCGAAGCGTGACGGGATCATGACGAGGTGGGTATGGCCGGGCGTTACCAGCTCGACAGCGTCGATCTGAGGATATTGTCGGAGCTCCAGGAAGACGGCCGCGTCCGCAACAACGAGCTGGCGCATCGTGTCGGCATCTCAGCGCCGAACTGCCTGCGGCGGCTCAAATCCCTCATCAGCCGCGGCGTGATCAAAGCAGTCCGCGCCATTCTGGACGAGCGGCTGCTTGGTTACGAGGTGATCTCGTTCGTCACCATCCAGCTCGGCAGCCAGGCCCAACCGGTTCTGGAGGACTTCGAGACGTCCGTTGCGGCGGTACCGCGTATCCAGCAGTGCTGGCGGATCTCCGGCGATACCGACTATCTCCTGAAATGCGTGGCTCCGAACATGGAAAGCATGCGGCAACAGCTCCTGAATTTTGCGGCCATGCCGAACGTGAAGAACGTGCGCAGCTTTCCGGTGCTGGGCGTTGCCAAGGATGTGTCGCTGCCGGTGCAAGCCTAGCGATACCTGGCGCGAAACTCGCGCGGCGAGGCGCCGGTCCAGTTGCGGAAGGCGCGCGAAAAGCTCTTCTCGTTGCGAAAACCGGCGATCTCGGCGATCCGCTTGATCGGCGCGCGGCCGCGCATCAAGGCTTCCCTGGCGAGTTCGAGCTTTGCCTCTTCCTTCAACGCACGTAGCGAAGTTGCCTCGTCGCTTAGGCGACGATGCATCGTGCGGGTCGACAGCGCAAGCTCACTTGCGACGTCGTCGGCGGTCAGGATCCGACCGCGCGCGCTGCGCAGCACGTGCCTGATCCGCTCCACCATCAGGCGGTCGCGTCGGTAGGGCAGCACGGTCAGGCGCAGCGCACCCTTCAGCATGTGATCGAGATCGGACGGGCTGCGCTTCAGCGGGAGCGCCAGGTAGCGCTTGTCGAAGGTGATGCTGGCGCGCTCCGCATCGAAGCGAACGTTCCTGCAGAAGATTGTTGGATAGACCGAGACGTGGCGCGGCTCGGCATGAGGGAATTCCGCGGTGCGGAGCGCGATCGCGGAATCCACGACCCAGCAGGAGAAGCCGAGCACGTAGCGCAGCAGCGTCACCAGGCAGAATTCGCGCAACGGCCCGAGGTCGCGCTGCTCGCGAATACCGATCATGGCCGTGTCGCGATCGAAGCCGAACTCGAACAGCACGTCCTCGGTGAGGATGCGGTGATGCCGGCACCAGCGCTTCAGCGCCACCTCGAGATTGGGGGCGGTGATCGAGGCCCGGCATAGCATGCCATAGGTGCCCCAGGGAAACCGGCGCGAGAACCAGCCGAGCGCCTCGTCGTCGAGTTCGCGCATGGCATGGCCCGCCAGGACCTCGAACTGGGCTGCCGTGACCCGCCCATCAGCGGATCCGAGGAGGTCCGCGGGCACCTGGCTTCTGGCTAGCGCCTCGGCCGCGTCGCGGCCATATCTGGCGTAAGCAGCAACCACTCCGCGCACGAAGGCGGCCGGTGTCATGGCCCGGCGAGGAACTGCAGCGGAGGCTTGAAAAGGCATACCGAATCTTCGCCAACTATGGCGGAAAATGCAACCTTTTCGACCGCCCGAATGCCCGATCGGGAGTAGGTTTGCGGGCAAGACAAGATCGGAGGAGCAGCCCATGAACATCCCGAGCATCGATTTCGACCTCGGCGAAGACATCACCATGTTGCGCGATACGGTCCGCGCCTTCGTGGAGGCTGAGGTCGCGCCGCGCGCGGCCGAGGTCGAGAAGGCGAACCTGTTTCCCGCCGACCTCTGGAAGCGCTTCGGCGATCTCGGCCTGCTCGGGATGACCGCGCCGGAGGAATATGGCGGCTCCAACATGGGCTATGTCGCCCACATCGTCGCCATGGAGGAGATTTCGCGCGGCTCGGCCGCGGTGGGCCTGTCCTACGGCGCGCATTCCAATCTCTGCGTCAATCAGATCCGCCGCAACGGCAACGACGCGCAGCGCCAGCGCTATCTGCCAAAACTGATCTCCGGCGACTATGTCGGCGCGCTCGCGATGTCCGAGCCGGGCGCCGGCTCCGACGTCGTCTCCATGAAGCTGCGCGCGGACCGGCGCGGCGACCGCTACGTGCTCAACGGCTCGAAAATGTGGATCACCAATGGCGGCGACGCCGACGTGCTGGTGGTCTATGCCAAGACGGATCCGGACGCCGGCCCGCGCGGGATGACAGCTTTCCTGATCGAGAAGGGCTTCAAGGGCTTTACCCATGGCCAGCATCTCGACAAGCTCGGCATGCGCGGATCCAACACCTATCCGTTGTTCTTCGACGAATGCGAGGTGCCGGCCGACAACGTGCTGGGCGGGGTGGGCGAGGGCGTCAAGGTCCTGATGTCCGGCCTCGACTATGAGCGCGCGGTGCTGTCCGGCGGTCCGCTCGGGATCATGGCGGCCTGCATGGACGCTGTCGTGCCCTACATGCACGAGCGAAAGCAGTTCGGTCAGCCGATCGGCGACTTCCAACTCATGCAGGGAAAGCTCGCCGACATGTATTCGACCTGGCAGGCGACGCGCGCCTATGTCTACGCGGTGGGGCGCGCCTGCGATCGAGGCGGTCACGCGCGGACTCTGCGCAAGGACGCTGCCGCCGCGATCCTGTATTCCGCAGAGAAGGCGACATGGATGGCAGGTGAGGCGATCCAGGCGCTCGGCGGCGTCGGCTATACGAACGAGTTTCCGACCGGGCGTCTGTGGCGCGATGCAAAGCTGTACGAGATCGGCGCCGGCACGTCTGAAGTGCGCCGCATGCTGATCGGGCGTGAGCTGATGGCGGAGACCGCCTGAACGCATTTGGAATCGCCGCGAAAATGGGTCAACCTGCCGCGGCATCTCACCACGACGAAAGAAGCGCTGGACACATGCCGCTCCATTCCACGATCGATCCTTCATCATCGGATTTCGCAGGCAATGCCGAAGCGATGCGCGGGCTCGTCGGTGACCTCCGGGAAAAGCTCGCCCAGGTCGCCGGCGGCGGCGGCGAGGCCTCGCGCATGCGCCACACAGCGCGCGGCAAGATGCTGGCGCGCGAGCGCGTCGATCTGCTGGTCGATCCCGGGACTGCGTTCCTGGAGCTGTCGCCGCTTGCCGCATATGGCCTGTACGGCGGCGACGTGCATTCGGCCAGTGTCGTCACGGGGGTCGGGCGGATCTCGGGGCGCGAATGCGTCATCGTCGCCAATGATGCCACCATCAAGGGCGGCACCTACTACCCGATGACGGTGAAGAAGCACCTGCGCGCGCAGGACATCGCGCGCCAGAACAATCTTCCTTGCGTCTACATGGTCGATTCCGGCGGCGCGTTCCTGCCCATGCAGGACGACATCTTTCCGGACGAGCGGCACTTTGGCCGCATCTTCTACAACCAGGCGCAGATGTCGGCAGCCAGCATCCCCCAGATCGCGATCGTGATGGGATCCTGCACGGCCGGCGGCGCCTATGTGCCGGCGATGTCGGACGAGAGCATCATCGTGCGCAACCAGGGCACCATCTTCCTCGGCGGCCCGCCGCTGGTGAAGGCCGCGACCGGCGAGGTCGTGAGCGCCGAAGAACTTGGCGGCGCCGACGTGCATTCGCGGCAGTCCGGCGTCACCGATCACTACGCGCAGAACGATGCTCATGCGATCGGTATCGCGCGGCGTATCGTGGGTACGTTGAAGCCACAGGCGCGGCCGAACCTCAACATGCATCCGCCGCGCGATCCGCTGTTCGCCGCGGAGGAGATCTACGGCGTGGTGCCAGTCGACGGCAGAAAGCCGTTCGACGTGCGCGACATCATCGCGCGCGTGGTTGACGGCTCCGAGTTCGACGAGTTCAAGAAGCTATACGGCACGACGCTGGTCTGCGGCTTTGCCCATATCTGGGGCTATCCGGTCGGCATCATCGCCAACAACGGCATCCTGTTCAGCGAGAGCTCGCTGAAGGGCGCACATTTCATCGAGCTGTGCTGCCAGCGTGGAATTCCCCTGGTTTTCTTGCAGAACATCACCGGCTTCATGGTCGGCAAGAAATACGAGGCCGGTGGCATCGCCCGCGACGGCGCGAAGCTCGTCACGGCGGTCGCCACCGCCTCGGTGCCGAAGTTCACCGTAGTGATCGGCGGCTCCTACGGCGCCGGCAATTACGGCATGTGCGGGCGCGCCTACAGCCCGCGCTTCCTCTGGATGTGGCCGAACGCGCGCATCTCCGTGATGGGCGGCGAGCAGGCTTCGATGGTGCTGAGCCAGGTCAGGCGCGACAACATCGAGGCCAGGGGCGAGAGCTGGTCCAAGGAAGAGGAAGAGAAGTTCCGCAGCCCCATTCGTGCGCAATATGAAAGCCAGGGGCATCCGTACTATGCGACGGCGCGGCTGTGGGACGACGGCGTGATCGATCCGGCCGATACGCGGCTCGTGCTCGGGCTTGGGCTGTCAGCGGCGTCGAACGCGCCGATCGAACCGACGAAATTCGGCCTGTTCAGGATGTGACGCAGGAACTGATGATGGACCGCTCAAATCTCTACCGGCGCTTTCGCACGCTCCTGATCGCCAATCGCGGCGAGATCGCCTGCCGCGTCATCCGAACCGCGCGCGCCATGGGCCTGCGCACAGTCGCGGTCTATTCCGAGGCCGACCGCGACGCGATGCATGTTGCGCTCGCGGACGAGGCCGTTCTGCTCGGGCCCGCGCGGACACGCGACAGCTATCTCAATGTCGAGCGATTGATCGAGGCAGCGCGGAAAACCGGTGCGGAGGCGGTGCATCCCGGCTACGGATTCCTGTCGGAGAATGCCGAGTTTGCGCGGGCGTGCCTGGACGCCGGATTGGTCTTCGTCGGCCCGACAGCCGGGATGATGACCGCGATGGGCTCAAAGTCAGGCTCCAAGGCGCTGATGGAGAAGGCCGGCGTGCCGCTGGTGCCTGGCTATCACGGCGAGGCGCAGGATGAGACGACGCTCGCGAAGGCTGCCGACAAGATTGGCTTTCCCGTGCTGGTGAAGGCTTCCGCGGGCGGCGGCGGCCGTGGCATGCGCATCGTGCGCTCGGCTGCCGAGCTTGGACCGGCGATCGTCAGCGCCAAGCGGGAAGCAAAAGCCGCGTTCGGCGACGACACCATGCTGATCGAGAAATATGTCGACAATCCCCGCCATATCGAGGTGCAGGTAATCGGCGACAGCCACGGCAATCTGTTGTCGCTGTTCGAGCGCGAATGCACTCTTCAGCGGCGGCACCAGAAGGTGATCGAGGAAGCACCTTCGCCGACGCTCAATGCCACGCAACGCGAGACCGTCTCTGCCGCCGCGCGCAAGGCGGCCGGTGCGGTGAACTATGTCGGCGCCGGCACCATCGAGTTCGTCTCCGACGGCAAGAACGTGTTCTTCATCGAGATGAACACCCGCCTCCAGGTCGAGCACCCCGTGACCGAGCTGATCACCGGGATCGATCTCGTCGAATGGCAGTTGCGCGTCGCCTTCGGTGAGGCGCTGCCGCTGAAACAGGACGAGATCCGTCTCAACGGGCACGCCATCGAGGCGCGCGTCTACGCGGAGAATCCGACCAAGAACTTCATGCCCTCGGTCGGCAGGATCTCGACCTGGCGTTTGCCCGAGGAGGCCGGCGGTCTGCGCATCGACGCTGGCTATCGCAAGGGCGATGCCGTCTCGCCTTACTATGACGCAATGCTCGCCAAGATGATCTCCTGGGCGCCGACACGGGATGCGGCGATCGAGCGATTGAACCGCGGGCTCGAGAATTCCGACGTCCGCGGCATCGTCACCAACATTCCGTTCCTCTCGGCGCTGATGACGCATCCCAAGGTCCGGTCGAACTCGATCGACACCGGCTTCATCGAGCGGGAGCTGGCCGGGCTGACGGCGGCGGGCGCCGCGCCCGGCGAGCTCGAGCTGTGTGCGGCCGTCGCGGCTATCGTCAATGAGGAACGTAGAGCCGCTCAGGGCGAAACCGTTTCACCCTGGCGAACTTTCGGCTGGCAGCCGGTCGGACGACGTCAGCGCAGCTTTGCCTTCCGTGTCGGCCACGGGCCGGAGCAGACGATTTCGCTGAATTACGGCAGCGGCCCCTCGACGCTCGTCATCGGTGAGCGGGAGCTGGCTTTCGCGATGGTACCGAAGGAGGGTGGATTCGATTTGGCGCTCGACGGCGTCAAGACGGCGGTTGCCGCGGTTGTTGATGGCCATGAGCTCTATCTGCGTACGCGCAATGGCCGGTTCGATCTGCACTGGGTCGATCCGTTCGGCGGCGAGAGCGAGGAGCATGTCGGCGAGGACAAGATTGCAGCGCCCCTGCCGGGCACGGTCGTGGCGGTGCTCGCGGAGGAGGGTGCCAAGCTCGAGAAGGGCGCGCCAATCCTGACGCTCGAAGTGATGAAGATGGAGCAGACGCTGCGCGCGCCGTTTGCAGGCGTTCTGAAGGCGATCAAGTGCAAGGTCGGCGACATCGTGCAAGAAGGCGTCGAGCTTGCCGAGCTCGAGCCGATCGGCGAGTGAGCAAGACATGAGCGACCAGGTCCGCATCATTGAAATGGGGCCGCGCGACGGCCTCCAGAACGAGAAGACACCGGTCAGCGTGGAGGCGCGCATTGCCTTCGTCGAGGCGCTGGTCGCGGCCGGCCTTCACACCGTCGAGGTCGGCGCCTTCGTCTCGCCCAAGGCGATCCCCCAGATGGCCGGCTCCGATGTGGTGCTGCGCGGGGTGAGCCACGTCAAGGGCGCCGAATTCCAAGTGCTGGTGCCGAACGAGAGGGGCTATGACGCCGCGCGCGCGGCCGGTGCGCAGGTCGTGTCCGTGTTCGCGGCAGCTTCGGAAGGATTCTCGCGGGCCAACATCAATTGCTCGATCGCCGAATCCATCGAGCGGTTCAAGCCCGTCCTTGCGCGCGCGAAAGCCGACGGCGTGAGAGTACGCGGCTATATCTCCTGCGTGCTGGGTTGCCCGTTCGACGGCGAGATCAAGCCCAACGCCGTCGCCGATCTCGCCAAGACCCTGTGGGATCTCGGCTGCTACGAGATTTCGCTCGGCGACACCATTGGCGTCGGCACGCCGACCAAGGCGAAGGATATGCTGCGCGCCGTTGCCGCGAACATCCCGGCGGCCCATCTCGCGATGCATTTCCACGACACCTACGGCCAGGCGCTCGCCAATCTCTATGCGGGGTTGGAGGAGGGCGTCCGCGTCATCGACGCAGCCGCCGGCGGGCTCGGCGGTTGTCCGTATGCGCCGGGCGCGACCGGCAATGTCGCGACGGAGGATGTCGTCTACATGCTCGAGGGCATGGGGATCAAAACTGGCGTCGACATGGAAAAGCTGCTGGCGGCGACGAACGAGATCAGCCGACTGCTTGGCCGGACGCCGGTGAGCCGTGTCGCATCGGCGCTGAATGCGAGGAAGAACCAGGCGGCTTCGTAGGGTGGGCAAAGGCGCGGAGCGCCGTGCCCACCATCTCTCAACGATCATGGTCTTGATGATGGGCACTCTTCGCTTGGCCCACCCGAGAGCGTCTACCTGCTCCCGTCAGGCCCCATCACCAGATCCGGCAGCCAGGTCGATATCTCCGGCACGAAACAGAGCAGGAGCACGGCGCCCATCATCAACAGCACGAAGGGCAGCGTGCCCCAGATCACCTCGCTCAGGGGGATATCAGGCGCGACATTGCGGATGACGAAGATGTTGAGACCGACTGGCGGGTGGATCAGCCCCATCTCCATCACGATGGTCATGACGACGCCGAACCAGATGATGTCGAAATTGGCGGCACGCAAGGGCGGCAGGATGATCGGGGCGGTCATCAGGATGATCGAGACTGGCGGCAGGAAGAAGCCGAGCACGATCACCATAGCGAGGATCGCGAACAAGAGGCCCCAGCGCGGTAGGTGCATCGCGACGATGGATTCCGCGGCCGATTGCGAGATATGCAGATAGCTCATCACGTAGGAATAGAGCAGCGACATGCCGATGATCATCATCAGCATGGTCGACTCCCGGATCGTCGACTTCATGATCGGCCCGAGATCTGTCGGCCGCCAGACGCCGTAGATCATCGCGATCAGCGCGAGCGCGAGGAGGCCGCCCAGTCCCGCAGTTTCCGACGGCGTGGCATAGCCGCCATAAAGCGCGATCATGACGCCCGTGAGCAACAGCACGAACGGAATGACGCGCGGCAGCACACTGAAACGTTCGGCCAATGTGTATTCGTCGCGGGTCAGGATCGCAGCCTCAGGGCCGCCCGTCTTGTAAACGGCTTCAGCCGCAGCATATTCCCGGCGGAAGCGGATCACGGCATAGGCGCCGAACAGGCTGACCAGCAAAAGCCCTGGGCCGATGCCGGCGAGGAAGAGCCGCCCGAGCGATTTTTCCGCGGCAACCGCAAACAGGATCATGGTGATCGAGGGCGGCAACAGAATGCCGAGCGTGCCGCCGGCGGCGATGATCCCGGCGGCAAAGCCACCGGAATAGCCGCGTTTGCGCATCTCGGGAATGCCGGCCGAGCCGATCGCCGAGCATGTCGCGGGCGAGGAGCCGGCCATTGCGGCGAACAGCGCGCAGGCGAAGACGTTGGCTACGCCAAGGCCGCCGGGCACGCGATG
Source organism: Bradyrhizobium sp. UFLA05-112 (assembly GCF_053572325.1). Lineage (NCBI taxonomy): Bacteria > Pseudomonadati > Pseudomonadota > Alphaproteobacteria > Hyphomicrobiales > Nitrobacteraceae > Bradyrhizobium > Bradyrhizobium sp. UFLA05-112. The sequence continues at coordinate 41,591 of NZ_JBANBK010000051.1, forward strand.
AAGCCAGGCATGCAGGGCCGAGTAGAGATCCTGGCCGGCGCGCGACTTGCCGATCGCCGCACCCTTCAGGATGAAGAGCGGAATCGACAGCAGCGTGATCGAGGCCATTTCCTCGTAGACGTTCTGCGTCACGGTATCGAGCGAGGCGGCCGGCATGTAGATGCCCATGAACACGACCGCGACCGCGCCGAGCGCAAACGCGATCGGCATGCCGGAAAACATCACAAACAGCGTCGCCAGCCCGTAGGACAGGCCGATACCGAACACGCTCATCGGCGCTTGGCTCCGGTGAAGGGAAGGACGAGCTGCACGATGATCTGTACGCAAAGCAGGGTCATGCCGATCGCCATCAGGCTGTAGGGAATGGCGAGCGGAGGCGACCACATCGAGTTCGAGACCTGGCCGTCGACATAGGCCTCATGCGTGAGCGTCCAGGACTTCCAGGTAAAGAAGGCGCAGAACAGCAGCGTCACGGCGTCGACGAGCCAGAGTCGGATTTTGTTCGCGAGCGGCGACAACAGCCCGACAAAGGCCTCGATGCCGATATGGCCGCGATGTTGCTGCACATAGGCCGCCGTCATGAAGGTGGCGCCGACCAGCAGGAACACGGCCGCCTCGTCCTGCCAGTAATTAGCGGCCTTGAAGAGGGCGCGGCTCAGCACGCTGTAGCTCAGAATCGCGCAGGCGGCGATCAGCGCGAGCGCAGCCAGCACGACGATAACGCTGTTGAGGACAGCGAGACCGCGATCGAGCACCGCCGCAAGCCCACGGCGTGCGGCGGCATCCACCGGGTCGTCACGATCCGGAAGCAGACCGTGCATTATGCCGAGACTTCGGAGGCGAGCTTGAGCAGGTTCGCCGCGGTCGCAGTCTTCGCGCCATAGTCCTTCCAGGCGGTATCGCGGGCGATCTCGCGCCACTTGCCGACGGTCGCCGCATCGAGTGCGCTGACCTTGGCGCCGGCTTTCTCGTAGACCTTGGCGACCTCGACGTCGTCGTCCTGCGCGCCCTTGCGGCCGAAGGCTTCGAGCTCGGTGCCGACGGCAAGCAGGATATCCCGATGGTTCTTCGGCAGCTTGTCGAAGATCGCTTTCGACATCATCAGGGGCTCGAGCATGAACCAGTAGGAGGCGCCGGCGCCCGAGGTCAGCGATTTGGCGACCTCTTCGAGGCGGAACGAGATCAGGCTGGTGGAGGAAGTGATGCCGGCATCGCAGGCGCCGGTCTGCATTGCAGCGTAGATTTCGTTCGATGGCACCGACAGCACGGACGCGCCGGCAGTTTGCAGCACCATATCCATCTCGCGCGAGCCGCCGCGCACCTTCATGCCCTTGGCATCTTCAGGCGCAACGATCGCCTTGGAGCGGCTGGCGACGCCGCCGGCCTGCCAGATCCAGCTCAGGAGGATGATGCCCTTGTCGGCGAGGAAGTCGGAGAGCGCCTTGCCGACCGGCTCCTTCTTCCAGCGCATGCCCTGGTCGTAGGTCGTGACGAGGCCCGGCATCAGGCCGATGTTCGTCTCAGGCAATTCGCCGCCGGCATAGGGCATCGGATAGAGGGAGATGTCGAGCGCACCCTTGCGCATCGCGGAGAACTGCGCGTTGGTCTTGATCAGCGAGGAGTTCGGATAGATCTCGGCGGCGATGTCGCCATTGCTGCGCTTTGCGACCTCGGCGGCGAACATGCGGCAGAGACGGTCGCGGAAGTCGCCCTTGTCGATCGTGCCGCCCGGGAATTGGTGCGAGATCTTCAGCGTGGTCGCGGCCTGGGCGGTCCCGATGCCGAAGCGCAGAATGGCGGGCGCGGCAACAGCCGTCGCGAGAAGTTGACGTCGCGTGAACATGGAATGATCCCCTTGAACGGTTCTTGATGATTGGGTCTTGAGGCCGGCGTTTAGGCGCATCCTAGCCGGTCTTTCACCCGATATTCTGTAATCTGATAGTTCGAGAGCGAATGCGGCGGCAAGTCGCGGGGGCGCCGATGCTGCGCTGCACACTCGTTCCTCAGGTTCCGCGCACTAGCATGGCAGACGCGGGCAAAATTGTGTCGGGCTGAACACGGAAACGGGGCAAGGGCTCGGAAAAAATTCGGCCGCTCGCGTAACAAGCGTGCCCGTCGACCCGTCGAGCGTGAGTAGCGGCATCCGTCGCTGGCAACCTCCACCCCTCGAAGGGAAGATGAACCATGACCATTCGCACCCGCATCGCACTCGGCGTCTCCGCTGCCGCTCTCTCGCTCAGCCTGGCGCTCGCGCCGGCCGCCTTCGCTCAGGACAAGATGGGCAAGGATGACGCCATGAAGAAGGACGCGATGTCCAAGGATGGCATGAAGAAGGATTCCATGTCGAAGGACGACGGCATGAAGAAGGACACGATGTCCAAGAACGGCATGAAAAAAGACGACGGAATGATGAAGAAGAACTGATCGCGCCGTCGTCGTCATTCCGGGGCGCGCGACAACGCGAGCCCCGGAATGCGCAACGACACGTTGTGGACTCGATACGGTTGGGCTCGTGCTTGGCGCGGTCCCGTCGCATCGCTCCGGTGTGACGGTTACTTTCGCTTGCCCTTGGCTTTGCGGGCGGCGTAGCGCGCATCGCGCTTGGCCTTCTGCTCGGCTTCGAGATCGGCCTGCCTGGCGGCGGCCTCCTCGGCTTCGCGAGCAATGCGTGCGGCTTCGGCGGCCACAGCCTCGTCCTCACGCCGCTTGTGCTCGGCCTTTTCTGCTTCGCGTGCCGACTTTACCTCGGCACGCTTGGCGGCAATCGCCTCGCGCTCGGCACGCCGCGCCGCGACCGCGGGGTCGTCGTGCCCCGGCTGCGATTTGAATTTGTTCAAAAGATTTTTGCGGGCGTCCTGTGCCGCCTTTTGCCGGTCTGCGAAGCCGGGTTCCCTGAATCCACTCATCGAACGAGCCTTGTCTTCCTCGCTTTCAATCCTACATCGGCACCTGTGGGTGCAGCGGCCGCGAACAAGCGCGCGCCGCGCGACGAACAAGCGTGTACATCTATGCGCGTCGCGAAGCCACCCATAATCGCAGCCTATCAGGTCGCGAAAAATCGCTGGAATCGCCGATCTTTCGTAGTCCGGAAAAACTGCCGAATTGTGATCCCCCTAACAAGGGAGCACGGGGGCGGCGCCTAGTGTCCGCACCGAGACGAACGGAGCTACGGCGATGACTATTTTCCGGGTGTCTTTGCGAAGGCTCGCGATCACATTTGCGACAGTGGCGCTCGTCGGCATCGTGGTTTACCTGGCCCAGCCCAAGCCAGTCGAGAGTGATTTACTCGGCGCCGAATGGCAGTGCAGCCAGACGGCCTTTGTGCTCACGACCTGCGCGCCGCGGGTACAGCAGGCCACATCGGCATCGAACAAGGTGGCACTCCGCGCACCCAAGCCTTAAAGCGGGGTGTGACGTGGCGCCGCAGAGATGGTAAGGGCAGCAATTCTCGGCTTCACCTTGCCATGCCCGATACCCAGCCCAGCTCGCATTCAAAGCCGCAGCCAAGGCCGCCCGGCGACAATCGGCGCGGCGCCATCGCCGGACTGATTATTGCCGTCGTCATCCTCGGCGTCGGCCTTTGGCTGGCGCGCGATCTCACCGCCGCCAGCAAGATGCAGGACTGCCTGATGTCGGGGCGGACCAATTGCAACGTGATCGAGCCGGCGCGCTAACGCCGCGGACGAAAAATTGCCGTGATCTTAACTGTTTGTAACGGGACATCGCTGATCAACGGGATCAACGTTGTCCGCCGGCATCAACCGGGACCTGAGATTGTTCGGGCATCCGGACCACGGCGACGACAGATGAGAGATAGAGGTAAGGGGTAGGCACCAATGCGTGCATCCAGCCGGATGAAGATTATCATTCCCTTGGTTTCGGCCGTGTCGCTGCTCGCGCTTTCGGCGCAGGCACAGGATTCAAACACGGGGAGGGGCGGTCAGCCGCCGGGTGCGGGCGCGGCGCCACACGCCAATGCTCCCACGCGAGTTGCGCCGCCGCAGCAGGCCACACGAATCGCGCCGCCTCACGCTGGGCATCAGGGTCCCCCCGGCGGATCGCCGCAGGGGCGTTACGTGGCCCGCGGACCGGTGCCGCAGCGCGATTGGGGCGGACACGCCTATCGCGGCAATCTCGCCTGGGAGGGGGGCCGCTGGCGGCATGAGAACCACAATGGCCGTTATGGCTGGTGGTGGGACGTTGGCGGCGTCTGGTATTATTATCCGGAGCGCATAGAAGGGCCGCCCGCGTACATCTCCGAAGAGTACATCGATGATGTGCCGGTGGCCTATGCGCCGCCACCTCCGGCGGCCTATGCGCCGCCTCCGCCGCCGCCTGCTCCGGCAGACCCGGGTGCCAGTGCGCTCGGCGGGGCCATCGTCGGTGGCGTATTGGGCGGGCTGATCTCCGGCAACGCAACGGGAGCTGCCGCGGGCGCTGTGCTCGGCGGCGCGACCGGTGCGATTGCCGGCGCAACGGCGGCGTCGCAGCCGGGCTATTATTGGTCGCAGGGCAATTGCTACTACCGCTATCCGAGCGGCCAGTACGTGCTTGCCGATCGGCGCGCGTGCTACTGATCCGTGGATCGATCCACGATCTGACCGAGGCGGGCTCACGGCCCGCCTCTTTCGTTTGACACGCTGCTTCGGATCGCGGCGCGATCGCGCGGCGGGCGTGCCGACAAGCGTTGTTAACTGGCCTCCGCTATGAAGCGCCGATGAGGTCTTCCACGTGCATTCCTTGGATTCTGTACGCCGCGCCGCTTTGTCTGGCGGTGCTCGCGGCCGGTCCAGTGCACGCCGGCGCGGCGGATGATGCGGCGGCGGCCGACGTCACCGGCGCGGTCGCGTCGGATAGTGTCGAAGCTCCAATGGCCGTAGATGCCGAGCCGTTTCCGGTGCGCGCATCCGTTCGCGCGCTGATCGAGAAGGAAGCCGCGAAGACGAAATTGCCGCCCGATATCGCGGAAGCGGTCGTCTTCGTCGAAAGCCGCTACGATTCCACGGTGGTCGGCCGCGTCGGCGAGATCGGGCTGATGCAGGTCAGGCCCGAGACGGCGGCCATGCTCGGCTTCAGGGGCACCACGGCCGAACTCGCCAGGCCCGAGATCAATATCCGCTACGGCGTGACCTATCTCGCCAGGGCCTGGCGGCTGGCGCATGGCGACCTCTGCCGCGCACTGATGAAATACCGCGCCGGCCACGGCGAAGAGACCATGACGCCGCGCTCCGCCATCTACTGCAATCGCGCGCGCAACCGCCTCATCGCGATGAACTCGCCGTTTGCGACAACAGACGCGGCGACGGCCGTAGCGCCGGATCCCGCGCCCGCGCGGGCGGTGGTGAGCGCTAAGCCGCAAGCACGGCCATCACCGGTCAAGCCGACCGACGTCTACGCGACCTACAAACACGGAACGGCGGCGGCCAGCCGCGCATTCTGGGCCGCGCACGAAGCACGCGTCCGCGCGATCAAGGCGCGGATCGAGGCCAAGTGGCGGCGCGTGGCGTCGCGTTAGGCAATCTGCGCAGCTGCCTGCGTCTCAATCATTGCCGGGCATGCGGATATCGTCCTTGACGAGCGCTGTGCATCCTTCGGCGATGCACAACAACTGCCTGAAAATTTCTCTGGCGCTCCCGGCCAGATCGCGGTTTTGATCAAAGAAAAAAAGTTTGAAGTTGATTCGCGGGGAAACGGGACATGCTGGATGCTATCCAAATCAGCGTTGCACTTTGGGGAATGATCGTGTGCGGCAGCATCAAGGCCGCACAACTGGCGCCACATCTTTTCTAGAAGATCAGCCAACGGACCACGGCTACTCCGGCCCAGATCAGGCCGCCGATCCAGGCGACCATGACGACGCCGATGGTCGCGAGATAGGCGAAGCCGAGCAGATCGCGACTCCGGCGCGGTGCCTGTGCGTCTGCGTCCGTGGCTGCTGCTTCGGCGTCGTGTGTCATGGCGGGGAGGGCGTCGGTTGGTGCGTCGTTGCGTGGCCCGCGGCCGCTACATCGCGCGGCCGCGTGGCCTGCCTTTTAGCCGAGGAATCGCGCCACCTCTGTGATTAAATTCACAATCGCGGCCGCTATCCGTGAACTGCCGTCAACACGACCCACCGGCCTCAGGCGGCCCGGCCCCAATCGGGCGAGGGAGCAATGGCCTCGAGCTGCCGCTGCAGGGTCGCAACCGTCGCCTGCAAGTTGTCGCGGCGTCCCCGCAGCGTCACGGCCAGCATGGGATAAGCGAGGCTCGCGGGATCGGACACGCCGGCCTTGCGCTCCTCTTCCTTGATGTCGGCGTCGAGGAGTTGAACCCTCCAGCGCAGGTCGGCGATCAAGGCATGGAGTTGTGTGGTGGCGGTCGCTTCGAAGCGGGACATCGGCTGCATGGGCTTGCCTCACTGTGAAACAGACCCACGGCGGGTCTGGCTGATTGGGCTTGGCTGAGCAAGGCGAGTGCCAATTCGAACGAAGGGCCGGGGGCCGCAAGACGTGTTGCCCGCATCTTGCTGCGCTGCCGCGTTAACCAAACCTGCATTAATGACGAAAGCCAGACGCGACGGCAGGCTTTAATGGCGTGCCAGGCCGGATGTCCCGGCCGGCTGCGTCGCGAGCTGGGGGTATGCGTCATGTCCAAGGCCATCGAGCTGATCGTCGACGGTTTTACGCGCATCAGGGATCGCCAGTCACTGGAGGATCTGCGGATGCACAGGCGGCGCCTTGCCGTCGATCTCAAATCCATCAAGGGATTCGACTGCCGCCAGTCGATCGCGCAGATTGCCGACGATATCGAGGCGATCGAGAGCGGCTTGAGAAGGCTCGACGAGCCCGCCGCGGCGACTGTGAAAGAGCTTTAGCCGCATCGAAGGGCGTCCCGCGTCGATTGCGGGTTTCCCGATTATTTCGCAGGTGCACTGTGATGACGCCCCCCGCATTCATACGGGACGAATTGTCATGCCCTCGTCCACTTTTACGAGTCATGATCGCCGTCATGAGTGCGGAATATGACCCCGAGAGTGAAGCCGCGGCGGCGATGAAGCGCGCTGCGGCCTCCGAAGGTGCCGACCGGCAGCGGCTGATCCAGCTTGCTCTGGCGTGGCATCAGCTCGCGCGTGAGCGCCGTCAGAACGACGCGGAGTAGGGCGTCCCGCAACCGGCGCTCGGCGTCTTGGAACCGTTGGCTCCTGACCGACTTGCCTTGTTGTGCCGACGACCGCCGACTGTCGGCACGTCGGAATGGCGGCCTCGGTGTGATGCCCCCCGTACCAGCCGAGGCCGTTTTTGATCGCGACAACGGACGCCGACGATGCGGCGATCTTCACTTCGACCACTTCGCTCAAAGCGTGCGCGCATGAACGTCGCCTGGTTCGCGATCGTTGCGGTGGCGGGCTTCGTCCTCTTCCTGTGCCTTCATTTTGGCGAACGCGCACAGCAGGCGGCCCTCGAGAAACTTTCGACGAACTCCTCGCAATCGGTCGGCCAGGGAAAGTGATTCTCCAGATCCGCCATCGCCCACGTCGCGCGCATTTTCGCGAGAACAACCCCATGCAAAGTAGGACGTGCCCGGCCATGACGCCCCATTCGGGACACGCCGTTCACTTCGCGTAAAATGCGCCTGCACTATGTTACCGGCAAGGCTTTGCTCAAGAGGCGCAGATTCATGGGTAGGTTTGATCGGCGTGCCAGTCCCCCCGCGTCGCATCTTGCGAGCTCACCTGAGTGAACGGCAGACTTCGTCTGCGTGACATTCCTGAACCGGGTCAAGGAAAGGTCGAAGCGGGACGAGATCCTGGTGACGTAGCGGTCATTCGCCACGTGTTGGCTCATGAAAAACAGCAGGGCTTCCGCCGCCGCGGAAGGGATGCCTGTCGTGGACCTTTCGAAAGTCTCTTGTCCGACGCCTGCGTCCTGTCTGTTTACACCTTACACGCCGTAGAAGATCTTGATTCCCCACAACACGATGACAATACCCATGACCAAACTGGCTGCCGCCAGTACACTTTCCAAGGAAGCGACTCTCATTTTACTCTCCGCTTCCCAGCCCCACTTGCGGTTTAGGTGATTCGCGGAATCCCCGGCAATTGTACGCGCGCCACGTCCAGACGTTCTCCCAGAGGTCGTGGCGTGCGCGCCACAGCCGTATTTTTCCGGAGTGAAGGGCGTGCGCGGCGATTCCCACGGACGGTGCGGAAACGGTGAAAAGCGGAGCTTAAAAGCGCAGCGCACTGCCGCGCCAGGAAAGACGCCGGCGGCCGCCGTAGATAAGCCACAGCGGACGAGTTCGCTACAAAGCAAGACGGTTCCGACATCGGACGCGCATCGGACTGGAGGCAGGTAATTTGATGGCTGATCAACGCAGGCTCATGCGCCCGGTGGCGACCGGTATCGGTCCACAACAACCCATCGAAAAGGACAATGTTGCGGAGGCAATCGATCACGCGTTGCACGAGGTGCATGCCGCACGGCGTGACCTCTCCATAACCGGCTTCTGCATGCGTCAGGCAGAGTTGCTCCGGAGAATAGATCAAGCCCAAGCCCATCTTGCTGATCTGGTGCAGTCAGGAACTCCGGAGGCATTCCTCCCGTCTCACCCGACAACGCGCTCCTTCACGCGACCCATGGCGAGATGACCCGCGGTCTTCTGACCTGGCCCCTGCGGTACGCCGATCGCCGCGCTTGGAAACCAATCCCTCAAGGCACATGCGGCACACTGATGCCCGTCTGGCCGCGCGCCACTAGCCTTTCGGAGCTCGTCTTCCGCAAAGTAGGGCGCAGTTTGCGCGGATCGTGACCGTCCATCGCGTGGATGAATTTGCGGCAAGCCCTGCGATGTCACGTGCCAGCTCTCAGGGCGTCAGGCAGTATGCTCCACGCGGGCAGCGCACGTTGGGCGTCGCGGCGCCGCCTATTCCAAACGCTCCGCTGTCTTTGGTCTCGCGGAACTGGTGCTTCGGCAACCGAATCGTCGCATTGGGACGGTCCGCGTTGGCCGGCATGTCTTTTTCTCCGAGCGGCATTTGGGAGGCCATGGCTGGCACGATGGAAACGGCAGCCAGCGCGGCGGCTGCCGCGAACAAGCGGCAAAGGGCCCTGTACATGTTTTTGATCCTCTCATGTGGTCGCTTGCATCCGTGCAAGCCGCCGCACAATGCGAGACCGGAACGTCTTCATCTATGAGGAGCGTCACGGTGCAAGCTCGGCAAAGGACGGAGCTTACAGCAACCGCTAGATATCCCGGTTGCGCGCGATTGGATTGTCCGAGGAGCGGTCGAGCCAAGCCCCATGCTCGCCAAACTCTATCGCGTCGCCATGCTCAAGGCGTACCGATACGAAAGCGCTGCCGGGCTCGAAATGCCAGTCCCCCCGGCAGCGCTCGTGTCTCAAACTGGGCGCTGAAATCCCAGTTGGTTATGAATTAGCAAGGCTCATGCCACAGGTTTGTGACAGGGCCGAAGCGGGTCTATCAGTAGGGGCCCCCGTAGGGGCTCACATAGAACCGAGGCGGAGGGGCATAAGCAGGTGGATACCCGTATCCTCCGCCATAATAGGGATCCCCATACCCGGGGTCCGGATACACGTAGCCGTAGGAGCCGTAGGAATTGTAAGGATCGTAGTAGCCGCCCCCATAATAAGGGGCAGCAAGGGCGCCTGCGATCAGACCGCCCGCAAGAAGTCCCGCGCCTACGCCCCAGCCTCTTCCATGCCAGCCGCCGCCACCCCGCCAGCCACCACCCCAGCCTCCGTGCCAGCCACCACCCCAGCGAACTTGTACCGTATTCTCAGTCGATTTCGCTAATCCGGAAAGGGACGACAGCGGTGCAGCAGAAGCGGGCGCGCTGACCAACGATATCGTGCCGGCGACAAAGAGCGCGGCTGCTGTCTTGACGATGCTCATGGATCACCTCCACTCGTAAAAGACAAAGGCGTGACCAACAACCCTGCAAAACGCCCCGGGTTCCTTATGGTCGTTGCCAGTCACAAGCCTGCTGCCCCTGCCGATGGACTTCTGCTTCTCGTGGGTGTGGAGAAATGGCGTTCGAAAGATACGCCATCGAATATAGCGCTGACCGATCTCGTCTTTCGTGTCGGCGGCAGCGCCACCGAGCAGTGAACGCGAATTCGCGGGTTGCGCTCGCGTTGCGCGGAGCGGTTTGTAATGTCCCGTAGCGCGTGGAATTTGCTGCAAGCGTGAAGTGGGGCGCCACGTATCGGTTCGAAGAGCGACGCCAATACGCCTGCCTGTCGATTTGCGGAAAATGGCGATCCCGGCAGATCTGCCAGAACCTCACGTGATCAACTGGTTACGTTTACAAACCGTTCTATCCGCGCGCCCTGAGGCTAAAGGGCTTTTTCCCAGAGTTACAAACCGCTCCCGCCAGGACGACGCCTCACCCAACGACGGCGAGGTACGCCATGACCGCTGAATCCATCGCCAAGACCCTTGGCGGATCTGGAGAATTTGCTGGTTCGACAATCAACGGTGCGCAGTATGGCGCAATCCACTACGACCATCACTCGGCGCATTCGATCAACCTTTTTTGCGCCAGCACGCCAATGTGGGTGCTGGAAAAGATGCTTGGTCTCAGGCAGCCGGTTGGCGCGCCGGCGCACTGTGGTGTTGCCGTCGAGAATGGCGTCACCCATGGCCTCATGAACCCTGAGGCGCCGCCGTCCGAGTGCGTCAAGATTGCCATTGTCAGGTACGACACGCTCATGGCGCTTTCGCCCGACGGCCGCCGCGAAAAGTATCGGCAGACCATCGAGGACATGGTCCGCCTGGCGCTGGACGAGCTTCGCCCCTATGGCGTTCCCTCGCGCACGCAAGGCCTTGTTCAGTGGAAGCCGGAAGGTCTGCGCCTGCCCATCATTGGTTATTTTGATTTCGAGTGGGCGCAGCACGGCCTGATCGTCGATTTGAAGACCACAGAAAAACTGCCGTCGCAGATCAAGGTGTCGCATGCGAGGCAGGCGGCGTTCTATGCCGCGTCCGACAACATGGCCGCGCGGCTGACCTACGTCACACCGCGGAAGTGTGAGACGTATGAACTTGAAAACGTCCGCGAGCATCGCGAGGCGCTGCGTCAGATCGCGGTGAGGGTCGAGAATTTCCTCGCTCTGTCGGATGACCCCGAGTTCTTCAAGAGCATCACGGTCCCCGATTTGGACAGCTTCTATTGGGGTGGCCCGGCGAGGCAGCTCGCCTACGAGCACTGGCACATCTGAATTCCCGCAGAAAGCGGGATTGGCACCTGCTTCGGGCCTGATCGAAGCAACATAAAAGGAGTCTTATCATGGCCAACCTGTTTGGCTTTTCCACCGCGCCTTCTGATAGCGGCGACTTCACACCGATCATCAAGTACGACGCGCGTGCCGGCCGGATCTTTCGGATGGACCGCGTCGACACCGGCAACAGCTTTGAAAGTACGGCTATCGATATCACCGACGCGTTCAAGGCGATCGTTGATTTCGAGAACGTGGAGGTTGGCTGGATCCATTTCTTGGCCGGCTCGGCACCGGCCTTCGCTGTGGTGCCGATGGGATCGGAACTGCCCAACCGGCCCACCCCGAACCACAAGAACGGCATCCGCTTCATGGTGAAGTTGGCCAAGGACTGCGCCGGCGGGTCTGCCGCCGTGCGCGAGATCGCCGGCACCAGCAAAGCCTTTTTGTCGGGCATTGAGGCGCTGTACGAGGAGTACCTTGCGAAGAAGGGCGCCAACCCCGGCAAGCTCCCGGTAGTCGTGCTCGAGAAGGTCACGCCCATCAAGACGGGCAGCGGCGCCAAGAGCAGCACCAACTTCCAGCCGACGTTCCGCATCGTCAGCTGGGTCCCGCGCGGTGACTTTGTGTTTGTGGCCAAGGGTACACAACCCGCTCAGGCCATGCCGCAGCCGCAGACCACGCAGGTCCCCACGCCGCCGTCCACTGGCTCGACCCGCGCCCAGGCTCCGTCGGAGGAGGAGGCAACGGCCGACGATTTCTGACTCAAAGAGCGGGGTCAGGAAGGCGGCAACCGACCTGACCCCCTGCACCACGTCAAGCTTAAGGCCTTCGAGAACCAGCAGCGTCCGAGGTGCGTTTTGGACATACCCGAAAATGCCCGGCTTGAAAAACTTTTGGGCATGCTGGGCTCGTCATTCGACGGCGAGCGCGCCAACGCTGCGCGCTTGATGGCCGAGAAGCAGGGCCTGACTGTCGTCGAGCTGATCTACGGCGTCGGCTTGCAGCGGTGCCGCCAGCAGAAGTCAAAGCCAGAGCAACCGGAAGATGACCCTCGCGCCACAGTGATGCCAGATGCCAGGCTCAAGGCGTTGGCTAAGATCGCCGACAATCCAGAACGGTACCGATCGGTTCTGACCGACTGGGAATTCCAGTTCGCTGTCGATGTCTCAGAGCGCTACGCGCGTGACTTCCAATTGAGCGAGAGGCAGCTCGGTGTCGTCGAAAAAATTCTTCGCAAAGCCCGACGCACGGCCCGAAAATGATGGGTACGGCATCGATAGAAGAGTTCGAGCCCGACTTCGCCAATCCGGCGGAATGGGCCGCCATGTATCGCGCATGCCGGCTGCAGGTGATCCCGTGTTACGCGCCGTCCGAGGTGGCGAGGGGGGCTTCGTGGAAGCGTCCCAAGCTGTCGGAATGGACGGAGTTTCAGGGCAGCCTCGTTCCCGATGCGGTCTTTGCGCGCTGGTACGGTGCCGCCGGCGAGCACGCAGCCCGCGACAACATGGGCATCTTGACCGGCCACGCCAGCGGCAATGTCTTCGTGATCGATTTGGATGATCAGAAGGGCCCCGCTGCTGGTGAGTGGTGGCGCGGCATTCTCGCCGTGCACAACAATGGCATCGAGCCCGAAACGTGGCGCCAGCAGACCGGCGGCGGCGGTCGGCAAATCCTGTTTCGGGCGCCGCCGGATTGGCACGTCCCAACCAACAGGACGCCGATCGGCGTGGATATCCGAGGGCAGGGTGGCTTCGCCGTGCTGCCGTCGTCGATGCATGAGAGCGGGCGGCGATATGCATGGGCTCCCGGCTGTGCGCCCTATGAGATCGACGTCGCGCCGGCGCCGGAATGGCTGCTGGCCGCCGTAGCGGCGCTGGTGACGCAGCATGGTGGCGACCAGGGTGGTGGTCGCCGCGAGCGCACAGCATCTCCCGGCAGCGACTATGATGCCTTCGGCAATCGCATCGACGGCCGCGAGGAGGAGATGCGCGACGTGGTCTGGCGCGCTGTGCTGGAATGGTATCGGGAATGCCCCATCAAACCTCCAGAGTTCGAGTGGAAGGGGCGCGCCGAGGCGGCCTATCGGATCTACGAGCGCAACGTCAAAAGTCGTCTCTACGGCGCTGACAAGGCGGAACTGCTCGAGCGGGAGGGCCGTGGACCGACCGCGTTCTGGGAGAAGTGGCGCCGGGAAATGGGAAAGTGGGGCAGCCCCAAGATGACGGAGGAGGCAGCCAAGCCCAACCCAAACTCCGATCAGCCGCCGTCGAAGGACTCCAGGGTCGATCCCAAGACCGGCGAGCCGCTGCCGCTGCTCTTGAGTGCGGAGCAGTTCGTGGCGGGCTTCTCGCCGCCCGCTTACCTGATCGATGGCGTGTTGCAGCGTGGCTATCTGTACGCACTCACGGCACGCACAGGGCACGGCAAGACGGCGGTGGCGTTGTACATCGCTCAGGCCGTTGTCCGTGGCGTGCCCATGCACGGCAAGGAGGTCAAGGCGGGGACGGCCCTGCTGCTGGCTGGCGAAAACCCCGACGATATCAGGGCGCGGTTCCTGGTGTTGGCCGACGCCTATGGCTTCAAGGCCGAAGACCTCAAGATGCGGTTTGTCGCCGGTGTGATCGACATCGCCGCCAAGATGCCGGAGATCAAGGCTGAAGCCGACAAGATCAACGATCTTGTCTTGGTCATCGTGGATACGGCGGCGGCCTACTTCCCGGGCGATGAAAGCAACAACAATTCTCAGCAGGGCGCATATGCTCGGCTGCTGCGGCAATTGACCTTCCTGCCCGGCAAGCCGGCCGTGCTGGTCAACTGTCACCCGGTCAAGAATGCCTCCCGTGACAACCTGCTGCCGATGGGCGGCAGCGCCTTCCTGAACGAGGTGGACGGCAACCTGACGCTCTGGGCGACGGCCGAGCGGCAGACGACCCTGCATTGGCAGGGCAAGTTCCGTGGCCCCGAATTTGAACCCGTGACGTTCGACCTCGAGCTGGCCGACAGCGCCCGCGTGATCGATGCCGAGGGGCGCCTGATGCCGTCCGTCGTCGCGAAGCCGGTCTCCGAACTTAAGCTGCAAATGGATGAGGGCAAGCAGGAGAGCGAAGAGAACATGCTCATGCGCGCCATTGCCGCCAACCGGAACAGCTCGATTGCAAGCCTTGCCGTCACGTGCGGGTTTGTTGGTGCGACCGGGCAGCCGCAAAAATCGAAGGTGTACGCCATGTGCGGCCGGCTGGTCGCGGAGAAACTGCTGGAGCGCCGTGGCAACAAGTACCGGATCACACCAAAGGGCAAGCGTGAGATTGGCTGGAAGGACGATGACGATTGAGTCCTTTGTACATGCAATGGGCCTGAACGATCGTCTGAACGATGTGAGATCGAAAAACAGGCCGTTCGTTCGGGCTGAACGATGGTCTGAACGACGCAAATAAATTGGAGCCAACCCTTTGAAATATAATCGTTCAAGGCCGAACGGCTCGCCGACGAACGCTCCATGCCAATGGAGGAGCGTTCGTTCGGAGCGTTAGCGTAGCGTTAGCGTCCCTGGGTTTTTGATGTTTGGAGAAGCCGGATGGCGGACGAGCTTGAGGCCCTGAAGGCGAAGCGGACGGCAATGATGAAGGAGATCATGGGAACGTTCAAAAGATCGAGCAACCCACACCCAAAACAGCAGCGAGCGAGCCTGACGCGGCAGATCGGTCTGCTCGAAGGGAAGATTAGGGATGCCCCAGGAATGTGATGAAAGCAAACCGTCACGGGCAAGATGAGACCGACCCAGTGATCCGCGGCGGCGTAAGCCTCAATATGTTGGACACGGATGGGAGTACAGACATGCACGGGATAGGAGTATTCAGTGGTCGGCACAAATGACGCTATATTGGGTGCACACCCCAATGAACCGGTCGGATGTCATTGAGCGCGAAACCAAAAGCCGAGGTCCTAACCCCCCGCAACAAGATGCCCTTGGACACGCTTGCCGGGGTGAGGGGAGAGATGGCGCGGCTCTACCGGCTCGGTCTGAACGGGAGGATCCCGTCCGACGAAATGACCCGGTTTATCTACGCTTTGAAAGAGATCCGCGCCTGCCTCGAGGTGGAAACATTGATCGACATTCAGCAGCGGCTGGCCGTGCTGGCCCGGGATATGGGAGATCACAATGGTCACCGTGTCTACCATCAACCGACTTTCCCGCGCAGTTGAGCAAATTGAAGGTTGGAGTCATCGGCGTCCATTCAAGGTCGTGAAGGTTCGTCGAGGCATTCACGAGGAGCCCGACGTGGCGCGGGATCGCCACTACGCGGCCCACCCCGAAGATCGAGATGCAGATGTCGTGATCTGGGATTTTGTCTTCGACGATGAACTGGCTGACCAGAACGATCGTGGCCCCGCGGCGGGGAATAATCCGGCCAACATTTGAGGCCTTCCCATCAGACGCGGCAAGGTATGCAAAACGGAATCGCAGGGATTCCAAAACGTTCGTACGAGTTCTCCACGCAGAGTGTTACAAATTGATCTAACGGGCGTTACATCAAGACGTGTATGGGGCTTTTGGCGCGTGGCACAGGGAAAATTCATCTCCTACCTGCGGGTTTCGACCGACAAACAGGGACGAAGTGGCCTTGGCATTGAGGCGCAACGCGCGGCCGTAACGAGTTATCTCAACGGGGGCCAGTGGACGCTTGTATCTGAATACGTGGAGACGGAGAGCGGCCGGAAATCGGACCGGCCGAAGCTGGCGGCAGCGCTGTCGCACGCCAAGGCCATCGGCGCCAAACTGATATTCGCGAAGCTGGACCGATTGACCCGCAACGTGGACCTCCTGCGGTCGCTTGTCGCAAGCGAGGTTGATTTGGTGTTCTGCGACCTGCCGAGTGTTCCTCCGGGGCCAATAGGAAAGTTTCTGCTCACTCAGATGGCCGCGGTCGCAGAGTTGGAAGCCGGTTTGATTGGCGAGCGCACCAAGATGGCATTGGCCGCCGCGAAGGCCAAAGGCATGAGGCTTGGTAACCCGAACGGCGCTCGTGCTCTGCGCGGCAAGCAGACAGGCAACGCTGAAGCAGTCGCCAAGATCAAGGAGAAGGCGGCGCGGCGTGCAATCGATCTCCAAGGTATCATCGAGAGTATCAAGCGAACGGGCGCCACGAGCGTTCGCGCTATTGCGCATGAGCTGAATCAGCAAGGCGTCAGCGCGCCCCGCGGCGGTTTGTGGCATCCGACTGCCGTGGCGCGTCTTCTCAGAGCAGCTGGCGCCTGAATGGATCGCCAGACCGCACACGATGATGCGGGCGCCCAGCCGGCAGGCCGGGGGGCTACGTCGGGATCGCATGGGTCCCATCGGGTACCTGAACCCGGCCCAATTTTTCGCGCTCAACCGTCACTTCGGTCAGCGCGAGGACTATGAGGCGACTTCGACGATCTCGACCAGAACCGGTGGCGGCGACTCAGCGCGAGTCGCTGGTGCGCTTTTAGGGGCGACCCAGGTAAACCAGCGGCGGAGTCGCAAAACGCACCGGCAGACTCCGGAAGCAATCCTGATGCAAGGTGAACAGCCATGACCCTCATCGCTACGCGCCCTCCGCTATTTTGATCGGCATGCCGAGGTCGATGAGCCGCGCTTGCAGCAGGGACAGGGAAAGCATGTCCTTCGCGTTGACGTAATGGGTGTTGTCGCCGGGATGGGATCCCACGTTGAACTCGAGGAGCGGACCGCGACCAGAGTCGCGCGCGGGGCCGAGATCGATTTTCTCTAGCAAGTGATAAGCTTTGGCGAGCGGCCCGCCTTTGGTATCGAACCAGTCCTCCCAGTAGCGCCTTTGGACTGGCTTGTTGAAATCCCCCGGTTCTATCAAGTGAGAGCAACAGATTGTCTCAATCTCTTTGTCGGTCCGGTGTGGAATGTCCTCGCTGACAAAGAATTCACGCCACGTCGGCGGGGGCGGCGCAAAGCTCCACGGGCCTAGCGTAAGTTGAAAGCCCTCGTCGGGAATTTCATGCCAGTACATGGTCTCGACCACTTGCAAAGGCGACGCCAGCAAAGGCTGGCTCGTCCTGCGGATAAAGGAGCACGCGTCGCTAACGAACGCCGCCGTCAGCAGGCTACCTGCACCGATCAGAAATCCACGTCGTGATTGCAGCATAAAAAAATCCTCCGAGATTGCACACGCATCTGGAGGACTTGCGACCTACTGTTGCCCATGCGGCCACATCGTCGTGCCACCGTTGCCGGTCTAAGGCTGGTTGGCGGGGCCATCAGGCCCTCTCAGGATGCAGACTTATAAATAGCGTGTGTGCACACCATGTCAAATTCCAGATCGCCGCGTGAGACGCTCCAGGATGGGCCAGATCGAATTGGAAAAGAGAAGAGGCCTGCGGGTCGTGCGCCTCATCATGCCGCGCGATGACTTGCTTCGCCAATCTGCGGTCTTCGTCGTATCTCCAGCATCTAGCATTTTTGGTAATTTCTCCGAGGAGTGACGGGAGGCCAAGCCGCTATAGTTTGCTAAACCACCGTTTAGAATCTGTACGGTGCGCGTTTTCGGAATCGCGGCCATTCATTTTTGCCTTATCAGAGTGTGCTGCCCGTCGGCACCTCTACCGTTCGGCGGGTAACGGTGGCTGCACTTTGCGCCGTAGTTGTTTCCTCTCAGCTAGGGTAGAATAATTCGGTGCGGTAGCGATCCCTATGCCTGCGACGAAAATGGGTTGCTGTGGAAGGATGGTCGTCTGCCGCCCTCTCGCGAGGGGCCAATGACTGTTTACGATCCTGACGTTCCGAAGACCGCCGAAGAGATCGCGCTGGAAGACACGATCGCCGATCTGGTCTATCGCTTGAAGCACACGCGCGAGGGCAGCGCCGAATACAAGTTTATCGAGCGTCAGCTCACGGGCATCTTCCACGGCAGCGAGCTTGGCGGTCTCATCATCGAAGAATACGAGATGCGCGCTGAAGTGGCTGTGCCTCGCCGCCGCCGTCAACGCCCGTAATCGGACTGGTCGGCCAGACCGCCGATCACGCCGGGCGCAAGAAGACCAGCACCGATCGCGTGAGCACACGCTCCGCCAACGGCTCTGGCTGCCCTCGCGGTGGACAGCTGTCGCCGAGGGGGTGGGCTCCCCCGGGGCGCTTAGCCGGGATTGGAGCGACCAGGGTACCGGTACCGGTTACTGTGGCATGTCTTCTACATCATTTTTTGCGAGGCACTTGAGTACTAGCAGATTTCCCATTTCGATCAGCATTTGGATATTCGAAGCAGGTCGCCATCGGAAGCTCTTAGGGATTGATAGGGAGCGGGTGAGTCAATTTGACTCACAGAAGCTCCTTGCGGAATTGCGAGATCAACGAGTCTGATACTCTGCCTATTCCAGCAAGGAGATCTCGCGTGACCGATCTCACTTACAATCTGAACGGCGGCTTCAAGCCGACAGCGAAGAGGTTCGCTGACCTCGGTGGACCGGACTTTTTCCCGACGCCGGATTGGGCAACGTTCGCATTGATCGATAATGAAAAGTTCAACGGCGAAATTTGGGAGTGCGCGTGCGGTGATGGTAGCATGTCCCGCGTCCTGGAGCAGACTGGCCAACCTGTTCGCAGTTCTGACTTGTATGATCGAGGATATGGAGAAGCCGGTGTTGACTTTCTCCGTGCAGAGCAGACGACCGACAACATCATCACCAATCCGCCCTATAATTGCGCCGAGGGTTTTGTCGCGAGCGGCGTCAAGCTGGCGAAGCGAAAGCTCGCCCTTCTCCTGCGGTTGGCCTTCTTAGAGGGCGCGAACAGAGCGAATACGATCTTTTCCAGAGTGCCACCCGCCCGCGTCTGGGTATTCAGTGAGCGCATTACCTTTTACCCAAGCGGGGTCGAGCCGAAAGGCGGTGGGACAACGGCCTATGCTTGGTTTGTTTGGGACAAAGAGGCGGAGGGGCCAACTGAACTGAGGTGGTTCAACCCCGGCTACAAAGCAAAGTATGCTCAACTACGTCACGTTCTGGTCGAACAGGATCAAGCACGAGTGCAGAACCACACGTGAGCCCAACTTCTGGAGCGCGCGCTGGGTGACTAGCCGCAGGCGCATCGAAATACGCATCCGCCGAACGGCTCTGGTCGAGGACAGCTGTCGACTTTCACACTAAGCGACCTCGCCATCTTGAGATTGATGACTGGCAGAATTTCAGCGGGCCCGCGGTTCGCGCAGTCGACTAGCGCCTGCCAACGTGTCGCGCACCTTGACGCGCCCCCCGTCTGACTTGCTGACTTGCTGACATAGAAATGGCTCTCCAGTACGGATTGCATGTTCTCAAACATCGCATGGAGATCGTCGCAATAGACCGAAGGATTGTTGCAAACGTTTTTGGAGAAACGATGCGGAACACGCATCGGACACGCCCAAGATCGGCGTATTTCCTTCAAGCTGATCTGGTTTTGATGTAGCGTGCCCCGGCTACCCAACCGTGAGGGGACATCCGGTGAGTACGATCACGGAATGGCTGGCCTCGCTCGGACTGTCGGAGTATGCGGACCGCTTTGCCGAGAACGGCATCGATATCTCCGTGCTTCCAGATCTGACTGAGCAGGATCTCAAGGACATAGGGGTTTTGCTCGGCCATCGCCGAAAAATGCTGCGCGCGATCAGCGAACTTGCTGCGCCGGGAACGCCCCCGCCGCCGCGCGGGGCTGCGCCTGAGCAGGGGCACGACGCCGAGCGGCGGCAGGTGACTGTAATGTTCACAGATCTCGTCGGTTCCACTGCGCTCTCTGCGCGCATGGACCCGGAGGAGTTGCGAGAGATTATTTCGGCGTATCAGAGATGCGTCGCCGAGACCGTGCGGCGTTTCGACGGGTTTGTGGCGAAATACATGGGTGACGGTGTCCTTGTGTATTTCGGCTACCCCAAGGCCCATGAGGACGACGCCGAGCGGGCCGTACGGGCGGGACTGGCGCTGATCACCGCGGTGACGGGGCTCCAGACCCGTGCTTCGTTGCAAACCCGCGTTGGCATTGCAACCGGTTTGGTCGTGGTCGGCGACCTGATCGGATCGGGCGAAGCCCAGGAGCGCGGCATCGTCGGCGAAACGCCGAACCTCGCCGCACGCCTCCAGACGATCGCCGAACCGAACTGCGTGGTCATTGGCGAGGGCACTCGAAAGCTGCTCGGCGATCTCTTCGAACTGCAGGATCTCGGGGCCAAGGACCTCAAGGGCCTCGCCGGACCGACACGGTCCTGGGCGGCGCTGCGGAGGAGCTCTATAGAAAGTCGTTTCGAGGCGTTGCGCTCAGGCCAGATGCCGCTCGTCGGCCGAAGCGAGGAGTTCGATTTGCTGCTCAGGCGCTGGCACCAGGTTAAGTCCGGTCAAGGACGCGTGGTCATGCTCACTGGCGAACCGGGCATCGGCAAATCTCGCATTACGGTCGCGCTCCAAGAGCATTTGCAAAGCGACCCGCATACGCGGCTGCGCAACTTCTGCTCGCCGCATCACCAGGACACTGCGCTACACCCGTTGATCGGCCGGCTTGAAAGGGCGGCCGGCTTCACGCGAGAGGACACCGCAGACGAAAAGCTCACCAAGCTGGAAGCCGTGCTAGGCGAATCCGATGCGCCGCCCGAGGAAATCGGTCTCATCGCCGCGTTGCTGTCGATCCCGTCTGGGCGCTATCCGCCCCCCGAGCTGAGCCCGCAAAAGCGCAAGGAGAATACCTTGGCCGCGTTGCTGGCGCAACTCGAGCGTCTGGCGGCGAAGCAGCCGGTG